>NZ_JBEYZD010000039.1:0-83857 GCF_040645895.1 Streptomyces olindensis
ACGCGGGCGTCCGCCCGGCACGCCGAGAGCACGCACCGAACGCCGCAGGGCCCGCCCTCCGGGCGAACGACGCGACTTTGCGGACACCCCCTAGGGGTGAGCCGACTGTGCGCGACGGGCTTTTGGCGGCACGGTCGCCGCTCGCGGTACCGTCGTCCGACGGGCTTCCCAAGGCACCCGCCCCGGAGGGGACTTCGTGGGGATCGAGAGCGACCAGGTCGTTTACGAGTATCTGAGCCGCGTCGGCGACGTGGCCCAGCAGCGGCAGTTGTCGTCGGCCACCCGCATGCGCCTGGTCGCGGACCTGCGCGACGAGATCGACCGGCGCCGGGCGAGGGCCACCGTCGACTCGCCCGCCGCCGTCCGCCGCATCCTGACCCGCCTCGGCAGCCCCGACGAGGTCGTGGCCGCGGCAGCGGACGGCACGGGATCCGGCCCGGGCGGGCCGCGGACCTCCGCCCCCGCCTCCGTCCCCGTGCAGCCCGGCCGCGAGCCGGAGGAGCGGGGCGAGCGGGCGAAGGGCGTCCTGCGGCGCGTCGTGCCCCGGCCCCGCCCGGCCCGGCCCGCCGAGGAGCCGCGCCCCGCCGCCTCCGAGGGCGCCGCCCCGCCGCACCTGGCCGCCGCTCATGAACTCGGGGACAGCGCCGTCCAGCCGGACTGGTGGCGGGTGGACAGCAGCCCCTTCGGGGCGGGCGACGAGGTGCCGGGCTTCGTGGGCGGGGTCGAACTGCCGGACCTGCTGAAGCCGCCGCCGCAGCGGAAGGCGGAGCCGGAGAAGCAGACCGCCGAGGAACCGGCCCCGGCCGCCGAGGCGGCGGAGGAGGCCGCCGCGACCGGAAAGCGCCGCCGGATCCCCGGCCTGCCCGCGAGCGGCTGGAGCAACCCGCTCCTCCTGATCGCCGCCGGGCTCCTGGTCGCCGGAGCGGTGCTCGGCAACTGGTTCGTGCTGCTCCTGGGCTGGCTCATCGCCTACGCGTCCCGCCGGCTGAGCCCGGCGGAGACCAAGTGGGCGGTGGTGATCCTGCCCAGCACGGCCGTCGTGGCGGGCCTGGTCTGGCTGTGGGGCCGGATGAACGACCGCTGGGGCGATCCCATCGCCGAGGGCCACATGAACGACGCGGTGGCACAGACCTGGCCGTGGGTGGTGCGGGGAGCGGCGGTGGCCTCCGCGCTGTTCCTGGTGTGGCGCTCACAGCGCTCCCGCTAGCCGGTCACAGGCGGACCCCGACCCGGCGGACGCCTGCCGTTCGCACCGCCTGGGCACAATGGCCCATATGGCCTCCACGACCTCGCACGCACTCACCGTCGGCTTCGATCTCGACATGACCCTGATCGACTCCCGCCCCGGCATCCGCGCCTGCTACCGGGCGCTGTCGGAACGGACGGGGACGTACATCGACGCCGATCTGGCGGTCACGCGGCTCGGGCCGCCGCTGGCCGAGGAGCTGATCAACTGGTTCCCGGCCGAGGAGGTCGCGACCGTGGCGGACGTCTACCGGGAGATCTACCCGACGATCGCGATCGCCGAGACCCCGGCGCTGCCCGGCGCCCGGGAGGCCATCGCGGCCGTACGGGAGGCCGGGGGACGCGCGATCGTCGTCACCGCCAAGTACGAGCCCAACGCCAAGCTGCACCTCGCCCACCTCGGCATCGAGCCGGACGCGGTCATCGGCGACCTGTGGGCAGAGCAGAAGGCCGAGGCGCTGCGCGAGCACGACGCGGGTGTCTACGTCGGCGACCACGTCGGCGACGTGCGCGGCGCCCGGGTCGCCGGCGCGCTGTCGGTCGCGGTGGCCACCGGGCCCTGCCCCGGGGAGGAACTGCGGGCGGCGGGCGCGGACGTCGTCCTCACCGACCTGACCGAATTCCCCGGGTGGCTTTCGGACTACCGCCCCGCACGCGCCTGACGGCGCCCGGCCGCCACGGAACGCAGTACTCCCGCACCGGCCATCAGGAAACCGACTGCCATGAGCATGCTCAGTCCGAACATGTACGTCGGAAAGGGCGTCGTCCCGAGGAACAGCGGGGCGACCGTGACCAGTGTGGCCACGGCGCCGATGAAGAAGACGATGGCGCCGGCACGGACCAGGCGGTCACCGGGAGCGGCGGAATTCGTTTGGGTTTTGTCACGCACCGGACCAGGGTAGTTCCCAGCGCGAAGGAACAACCGGGTGACGTCTTGTCACCGGCCTGAAGACCATTAGCCTTGGTACCGGCGGGTCCGTACGGCCCGCCCGAGTGCTATCAAGAGCCGTTTCAGAAGCAGTTTTCCGACGAGTACGAGGACGAGGACAGACGTGCCTACCGGCAAGGTCAAGTGGTTCAACAGCGAGAAGGGCTTCGGCTTTCTCTCCCGCGACGACGGCGGTGACGTCTTCGTCCATTCCTCGGTCCTCCCCGCCGGAGTCGAGACGCTCAAGCCCGGGCAGCGAGTGGAGTTCGGGGTCGTCGCCGGGCAGCGCGGCGACCAGGCGCTGTCCCTGACGATCCTGGACCCGACCCCGTCCGTCGCCGCCGCGACCCGCAAGAAGCCGGACGAGCTGGCCTCCATCGTCCAGGACCTGACGACGCTCCTGGAGAACATCACGCCGATGCTGGAGCGGGGCCGCTACCCCGAGAAGACCGCGGGCAAGAAGATCGCCGGCCTGCTGCGCGCGGTCGCCGACCAGCTGGACGTGTGACGCCCGCTCAAGGACCCGCCCGGGGACCCGTCCAGGGACCCGCTCAGGGAAAGGCGAGCGCGTTCGGGCCGAGGGGCGGCACCAGCCCCTCGGCCGCCGCGCGCGTCAGCAGCCCGCGCACGGCCGCGTAGCCGTCCTCGCCGAGGTCGGCGGTGAACTCGTTGACGTACAGCCCGATGTGCTGGTCGGCGACGGCCGGGTCCATCTCCTGGGCGTGCTCCATGACGTACGGGCGGGACGCCTCGGGGTCGTCCCAGGCGGCGCGTACGGAGGTCCGGATGGAGTCGGCGATCAGCCGCAGCCTCTGCTCGCCCAGCGTCCGCTTGGCGATGATCGCGCCCAGCGGGATCGGCAGCCCGGTGGTGTTCTCCCAGTGCTCGCCCATGTCGGCGAGCTTGTGCAGCCCGTAGTTCCGGTACGTGAAGCGCGCCTCGTGGATCACGAGCCCCGCGTCGACCTTCCCGTCCCGCACGGCCGGCATGATCTCGTGGAACGGCATGACGACGATCTCGCCCACCCCGTCCTTCAGCGTGTCCGCGGCCCACAGCCGGAACAGCAGGTACGCGGTCGACTTCTCACTCGGCACGGCGACGGTCCGCCCGCCGAGGTCGACGTCCGAATCCCTGGTCAGCACCAGCGGCCCGCAGCCCCGCCCCAGCGCGCCGCCGCAGGGCAGCAGGGCGTACTGGTCGAGGACGTAGGGCAGCACGGCGTACGACACCTTCAGCACGTCGAACTCGCCGCGTTCGGCCATGCCGTTGGTGACGTCGATGTCGGCGAAGGTCACGTCCAGCTCGGGGGCGCCGGGGACGCGGCCGTGGGCCAGGGCGTCGAAGACGAAGGTGTCGTTCGGGCAGGGGGAGTAGGCGATCTGCAGCTGCTCAACTGTCATGCCGGTTCCAACTCTCCAGTACGGGCACGAGCTTCCCGAAACCCTCGGTCAGGGCCGCCAGGGCGTCCGGGATGCGCCAGGCGGCACGGTCCCTGGGCCCGACGGGATTGGAGACCGCCCGGATCTCCAGCACGAGCACGCCCTGCGCGACGGCGGCCTCGGCGACCCCGAACCCCTCCATGGCCTCGGCGAGGGCGGTCGGGTGCCGCTCGCGCAGGGCCGCGGCCCTGGCGGCGGTCCCGGTCACGGTGGACACGGTGAGCACGGCGCCGGTACGGGCCCCGGTCGCCTCGGCGACCCGCCGCACGAGATCCCCGGGCGGCCGGTGCCGGACGCTCCCGAATCCCAGCTCGGTGACGGAGAGGAACCCGTCCTCGGTCTCCGCCCCCAGATCGGCCGCGACCACCTCATCGGCGACGACCAGCGACCCCACGGGCGCGCCGGGCTGAAACCCGCCCGCGATCCCGGCGGAGACGACGAGGCCGTAGGGGCGGCCCTGGAGGGCGGCGGCGGTGAGCACGGAGGCCGTGGAGGCACCGGCGATCCCGGGCCCGACCCCCACAGTGATCACATCGATCCCGCTGCCGCTGCCGCTGCCGCCGTGCGACAAAGCCCCGGCCACCGCGTCCCTCTCCACAGGAACCGCGGTGGCCACCAGCACCCGGCCAAGCCCGGCGGCAGCGATCAGGCGTCCTTCTCGAGCTTGAAGTTCCAGAGCCCCGACGTGTCCTTGTCGCCCTCCTTGATGGACACCAGCGTCGAGTTGCCCTGCGCACCGTACTGGGCGTTGAAGAACACGCTGCCCGGGATGGTGCGGTACGTCTTCGTGCTGGAGTCGGTCAGCGGCTGACCGTTCATCAGGATCGTCCAGCCCTTGTCGGCGATCTCCGGGTCGACACCGAAGCGGACGGTCTCGTCCGGGTCGACGGAGATGCTCTTGATGCCCTTGTCCTTCAGGCACTGGGTCAGGTCGGCGGACTTCAGGGTCTCGCCCTCGCCGCCACAGGTGGCCTCGGAGTTCACCGAGGAGCTGCCCACGGTGACCGTGGCCATCGCCGTCGGCTTGTCACAGGCCGACAGGACGAGCAGTCCGGCGGATACGACGCCGGCGGCGGCGACGGCGCGGCGGCGTCGCACAGCGGATTGCAACGTGTTCATGGGCGAAGGCTATCGGGCGAGCCGAGCCCTCTCCCCACCTGGGGTGGGACGCGGCCCTCGCGTTACGCCACACGCGGCCGCCCCGCGCCTCCCCGCCGGGCCGAGCCGATCAGCCCCCGGACGGTCGTCAGCCAGCCCGTGCCGACGATCGTGGCGCCCACCGCGAGGCCCAGCGTGCCGTTGAGCGGCATGACGATGCCGATCGCGCCGCCCAGCACCCAGGACATCTGCAGCAGCGTCTCGGAGCGGGCGAAGGCCGAGGTGCGGACCAGTTCGGGCACGTCCCGCTGGATCAGCGCGTCCAGGGAGAGCTTGGCCAGGGCCTGCGCGAAGCCGGCGATCGCGGCCAGACCGGCCACCAGGACCGCGCCGAAGAACACCGCGGCCGTGATCGCCGCGCCCAGCACGCACGCCACCACCGTCACGATGATGATCTCCGGCGCCCGGGAGCGCAGCCACGCCCCGACCGCCGTACCGAGGGCGTTGCCCGCGCCCGCGCAGACACCCACTATCCCCAGGGACACGGCGGCGCTCTGCCCGGAGATCGGGTGCTCGCGCAGCAGGAAGGCCAGGAAGAAGATCAGGAAGCCGGTGAGGCAGCGGATGGAGGCGTTGACGGCCAGGGCGTGGGTGACGGCCGGACCGACCGTGCGCAGCCCCGGGCGCTTGACCGGCTTGCGGTGCGGCCCGTGCAGGTGCTGCTCGTCGGCCGCGAGCAGCGCCCGGTCCTCGCCCTTGGCGGAGTCGACCTTCGGCGGCAGCGTGAACGACAGGAACGTCCCCGCGACGAAGATCAGGAAGGCGCCGTAGAGCGGCCAGCGCGGCCCGACCTGCTGGAGTCCGGCCCCGACGGGCGCGGCGATGCCGGTGGCGAGGAGGCCGCCGAGGGTGACGCGCGAGTTGGCCTTGACCAGGGAGAAGCCGGGCGGCAGCAGCCGGGGCACGACCGCGCTTCTGACCACGCCGTACGCCTTCGACGCGACGAGGACGCCGAGCGCGGCCGGGTACAGCTCGATGCTGCCGGTGACGACCGCGCCGGACAGCACGATCGCGAGCAGCGCCCGGGCCAGCATCGCCCCGGCCATCGCCGCCCGGCGGCCGTGCGGAATGCGGTCGAGGAGGGGGCCGATCACCGGCGCGAGGAGGGTGAAGGGCGCCATGGTGATGGCGAGGTACAGCGCGACGCGCCCGCGGGCCTCGTCGGTCGGTACGGAGAAGAAGACGGTCGAGGCGAGAGCGACGGTGATCATGACGTCGCCGGCGCCGTTCACGCCGTGCAGCTCGATCAGCTTGCCGAGGCCGGACTCGCCGGCGCCGTGCGCGTGGGTGGCCTTGCGGATGCCGCGGGCGGTGCCGGTCACCGGGAAGTGCAAGGCACGGCCGACCGCGCGGAGGGAGCCGCCCAGGCGGCCCGGTCCGCTCGGTCGGCTGCTTCCCTTGAGCCCTTTCGGCCCACCGGTCCCGGTGGCGCCCTGGGGCGACTTCGCCGCTGCCACGACGTCATAGTGCCCCGATAAGGCTGTGGCTAGTGCCATTACCGCTTGTATAGGGCCTGTGGGGTGACTGTCCGGGGCGGGGCGGGCGACGACCGGGCCGACGGCGAACAGAACCGTCGGTGTACGCGACGTGGGGCGGAAGGGTAGCGTGCGTATCTCCGCCATCCCGCAGAATGGATGAAGGACGTCGACGCGGTCCCCCGGTCCGCTCCGTCCCGCCCCGGCGCTGGGAGTGGCGCACTCGTGAGACGGCGTATGGAGAGAAGCGATACCTGTGAGCGCAGCGACAACGCGAAGCCGCACCCCTGACCGCCTGTGCGCCGAGGCCGTCGACCTCGCGCGCGCCGCAGCCGAGGAGGCCGCCGCGCCAGGGATCGTCGGCGAGCACGTGGGGCTGGTCTCCGAGGGGGACCGCGTTGTCACGCACTTCTTCGAGTGCCGGGAGCTCGGGTACCGGGGCTGGCGCTGGGCCGTGACGGTGGCCCGGGCCTCCCGCGCCAAGATCGTCACGGTGGACGAGGCGGTGCTGCTGCCCGGCCCGGACGCGGTGCTCGCGCCCGAGTGGGTGCCGTGGAGCGAGCGGCTCCGCCCCGGCGACATGGGCCCGGGCGATCTGCTCCCGACGGACGCCGAGGACCTGCGCCTGGAGCCCGGCTACTCGGGCGAGGACGAGCCCGCGCCGAACTCCGCCGTGTCGCACGAGATGGCCGACCTGGTGGAGGCGGAGGACGCCGACGTCACCGAGGGGCCCCCGTCCCGCCTGCCGGTCGCCCCGTCCCGCGGGTCGATCGCGGCGGTCGCCGAGGAACTGGGCATGCGCCGCGCCCGGGTGCTCTCCCGCTACGGCCTGCACACCGCGGCCGACCGCTGGGAGGAGGCGTTCGGCCCCAAGACCCCCATGGCCCAGTCCGCCCCCGCGGCGTGCGTCAGCTGCGGCTTCCTCGTCCCCGTCGGCGGCTCCCTGGGCCAGGCCTTCGGCGTCTGCGCCAACGAGTTCTCCCCGGCCGACGGCCGCCTCGTCTCCCTGGCCTACGGCTGCGGCGGCCACTCCGAAGCCGCGGTGATGCCCAAGCCCCCGCAGCCGGCCCCGCCGGTGATCGACGAGACCCGGGTGGACCCCTTCCCGCTGCGCCCGGCCTCCGACTCGGGTTCCGTGCCCGTCACGGAGGACGAGTCGTCGGCGGAACTGGGGCACTCCTAGAGCCTGGTCCGAGGGGCGCTCCCGCTCGCGGTACCTTCAACCTCACGGCCCACGCCGCCGACGAGGAGAGTGAACGTGAGCAAGTTCGTGCGCCCGGCCGCCGAGGGTGCCGACCCGTTCGGCACGGCCCGTCTGCGGCGCGGTGTCCTCGACGCCTGGGCGACCAGCCCGGCCCGGTTCCGTGAGGACGCCAACGCCGAGGAGGACCTCGTCCTCGGCGGCTACCGGGACCGGCTCGTCGTCGAGCTCGCCCAGAACGCCGCCGACGCGGCGGCCCGCGCCGGTGTACCGGGGCGGCTGCGGCTCACCCTGCGCGACGGGGTGCTGGTCGCCGCCAACACCGGCGCCCCGCTGGACGCGGCCGGCGTCGAGTCGCTGTCCACGCTGCGTGCCTCCGCGAAGCGGGAGACCCACGAGCGGGCCGTCGGCCGGTTCGGCGTCGGCTTCGCCGCCGTCCTCGCCGTCACCGACGAGCCCGCCGTCGTCGGCCGCCACGGCGGGGTCCGCTGGTCCCTCGCCGAGGCCCGGGAACACGCCGCCGAGACCGCCCGGCACAGCCCCGGACTCGGGGACGAGATCCGGCGGCGCGACGGGCACGTACCGCTGCTGCGGCTGCCGTTCGCCGCCGAGGGCACCGCCCCCGACCCGTACGACACCGCCGTCATCCTGCCGCTGCGCGACGCGGCCGCCGCCGATCTCGCCGAGCGGCTCCTGCACGCCGTCGACGACGCCCTGCTGCTCACCCTCCCCGGCCTGGAGGAACTCGTCGTCGAGGTGAACGGGGAGAGCCCCCGGACCCTCACCCGCCGCACCGACGGGCCCTTCACGGTCGTCGACGACTCCGGCAACGGCGTCACCCACTGGCGCACCGCCGCCGCCCACGGTCCCCTCACCCCCGAGCTGCTCGCCGACCGGCCCGTCGAGGAGCGGCTGCGACCGCACTGGTCGGTCACCTGGGCCGTGCCCGTCGACAGCGACGGCAGCCCGGCCCGGCCCCGCACCAGCCCGGTGGTGCACGCGCCCACGCCCAGCGACGAGCCGCTCGGCGTCCCGGCCCTGCTCATCGCCTCCTTCCCGCTGGACTCCACCCGCCGGCACGCCGCCCCCGGCCCGCTCACCGACTTCCTGGTGCAGCGCGCGGCCGACGCCTACGCCGGACTCCTCGCCGACTGGCGGCCGGTCACCGCCGGGATCATCGACCTCGTGCCCGGCCCGCTCGGCAAGGGCGAGCTGGACGGCGCCCTGCGCCAGGCCATCCTGGAGCGGCTGCCCCGCACGTCCTTCCTGCCACCCGCGGTCCCGCCCCACGACGGTGACGACCTGCCGGAATCCCTGCGCCCGCGGGACGCCGAACTCGTGGAGGGCGCCGGCGCGGACACCGTGGACGTCCTCGCCGAGGTGCTGCCCACGCTGCTGCCCGCCGGGCTGGAACGCCGCGCGGAGCTGCGCACCCTGGCGGTCGCCCGGGTCCCGCTGACCGACGCGATCGACCGGCTGGCCGGGCTGGAGAAGGACCCGGGCTGGTGGCGGCGGCTCTACGACAGCCTGGCCGGGGTCGACCCGGACCGGCTGTCGGGGCTGCCGGTGCCCTTGGCCGACGGCCGGACGACCATCGGGCCCCGGCAGGTGCTGCTGCCCGGCGCCGACGGCGCCCGGATCGACCCGGAGGTGCTGGCCCGGCTCGGGCTGAAGGTCGCCCACCCGGACGCGGCCCACCCGATCCTGGAGAAGCTCGGCGCCCTGCCCGCGACCCCGCGGGCCGTCCTCACCACCCCCCAGGTGCGGGCCGCCGTCGCCGCGTCCCTGGACGACGAGGGCGGCGTGAACTGGGAGGAGGACGCGCTCGACGCCGAGGAACTGGCCGACACCGTCCTCGCCCTGGTGCGGGACGCCGGCCTGGAGCCCGGTGACGAGCCCTGGCTCGGCGCGCTCGCCCTGCCCGACGAGGACGGCGAACCGGCCCCGGCCTGCGAACTCGTCTTCCCCGGCGGCCCCTTCGCCCAGGTCATGCGCGAGGGCGAACTGGCCGCCGTGGACGCCGAGCTGGCCGCGAAGTGGGGCGAGCAGCCGCTGGCCGCCTGCGGGGTCCTGGTGGACTTCGCCGTCGTCCGGGCCACCGACGTCGTCCTCGACCCGGACGAACTGGAGCCCCGCGAAGGGGACTTCGCCGAGCCCGACGACGCGGGCCTGCTGGACGCCGTCGACGTGTGGTGCGAGGACATCCTCGACCGCTTCCCGGACAGCCCGGTGCCGCCGGTCGCGACCGAGATCGTCGCCGTCCGGGACCTGGACCTCGTCGACGAGGACAAGTGGCCGCAGGCACTGGCCCTGTTGTCCCGGCCGCCGCTGCGGGACGCGATCGTGCAGCCCGTGCGGGTCCTGCTGCACGACGGGACGCACGAGGTCGTCCGGCCGTACACGGCGTGGTGGCTGCGCGGGAACCCGGTGCTCGACGGCCGCCGCCCGGCCGGACTGCGGGCCGCGGGCGGCGACCCGCTGCTGCGCGGGCTGTACGACGAGGCCGACGCGACCGGGTTCGAGGACGAGCAGGTGCTGCGGGCGCTCGGCGTGCGCACGTCCGTCGCCGCGCTGCTGGACGAGCCCGGCGGCGCCGCCGAGCTGCTCGACCGGCTCGCCGACCCCGAGCGGGAGGTGACGGGGGCCCAGCTGCACGCCCTGTACGGGGCGCTGGCCGAGCTGGACCCGGAGCAGGTGACCCTGCCGGACGAGCTGCGCGCGGTCGTCGACGGCCGGGTGGAGGTCGTCGACGCGGCCGACGCCGTGGTGTGCGACTCGCCCGACCTGCTGCCGTTCACCGAGGGTGTCCCGCTGCTGCCGGTGCGGCCGTCCCGGGCCGCCGAGCTGGCCGAGCTGTTCCAGGTGCGGCGGCTGAGCGAGTCCGTCACCGGGCAGGTCACCTCCGAGGGCACCGAGCACGACGTACCGGAGGCGGTGCGGGTGCTGCTCGGCCGGCTGACCCCGGCCTCCTACGTGGAGCACGAGGAACTCGTCGTGGACGGCGTGGAGATCGACTGGCGGCTCACGGACGACGGCGTCCTGCACGCCGCCACCCTGGAGGGCGTCGCCGCGGGGCTCGCCTGGGCGGCCGGGCAGTGGCCGCGGCGGTTCGAGGTGGCGGCGCTGCTGGAGGATCCGTCCCGGACGGAGGAGCTGGCGCGGGACCGGTGGTTCGACTGATCCGGTGGTGACGTACGGCTGTTGGTGAAAAGTTCCGCACATATTTTTCACCAGTCGTACAACCAAGCGCCTCGCTGAGGTATCTGATCACGTGAGTCAACAGACTCCACGATCACTTGGGCCCCCAGGAGCCGACGACGAGCGCCGGGGGCCCCTCTCCACCTGGAGAACGCATGCGTATCCGAGCCACCGTGGCCGCCGTCACCGGCGCCCTGGCCCTCTCCGCCCTCGCCGTGCCGGTCGCGCAGGCCGCCGAGCCGAAGGTGCCCGCGGACATCGCCGCCGCCAGCAAGGTCGTCCACGGCGCCGCCGGCAAGGCCGTCCACGCCGACTCCGGCCGGTCGGCCTTCGCCGCCGCCGCGGAGGGCGAGCCGTACGTCCTGGACGCGACCTTCTCCTCCGTGAAGGTCAACAACGGCAAGAACATCGCCGTCGGCACCACGAACCTGGTCAAGGTGCCCGTCTCCTTCAAGCTGACGCACGCCAAGGACGTGGACATCCACGCCGCGGACTTCTTCGCGGGTGTCGAGCTGTACCGCGGCGCCTCGTTCGACGAGTCGATCTTCTTCTTCGACAGCAACGACGCGAGCTGCACCGACTCCTCCCCGACCGTGGCCAACTGCAAGGCCACCGTCGAGATCGACCCGTTCGCGCTGCTGAACGAGGACGCCGGTTCCTGGAAGGCGGCGGCCTTCGCGGTCGCGTTCAACGGCGAGGACCCGGAGAACCCGAACCTGGAGAACGTCGGTGTCGCGGTGACGGACCCGACCAACTCCTTCAAGCTGCAGCGCTACTCGAAGCTGACGGTCAACGCCTCGCCCGAGCCGGTGAAGAAGGGCAAGACCATCACGGTCACCGGCAAGCTGTCCCGCGCCAACTGGGACGACAACAAGTACCACGGCTACACCAACCAGCCGGTGAAGCTCCAGTTCCGCAAGAAGGGCACGGACACCTACACCACGCTGAAGACCATCAAGTCCAACTCCACGGGCGAGCTGAAGACCACCGTCAAGGCCTCCACGGACGGCTACTTCCGCTACTCCTTCGCGGGCACGACGACCACTCCGGCGGTCAACGCCGCGGGTGACTTCGTCGACGTGCGATAACCCCGTCTTCACGCGGATGCCGACCGCCGGTCCCGGAGCCGTTCCGGGGCCGGCGGTCGTCGTCCGCGCCCCCGTCCGCGCCGTGCCTGTCCTGTGCCTGTCTCATGGGCGTGTCAAGCATCATGGATGACATGGCAAAACCCGGACCGCGCCCTACAACCCGGTGGGGGGCTCGTGGATCTGATCGCGTGAGTCAACAGACTCCTAGATCACTTCTCCACCTGGGGAACACATGCACATCCGAGCCACCGTGGCCGCCGTCGCCGGCGCCCTGGCCCTCTCCGCCCTCGTCGTCCCGGCCGCCCAGGCCGCCGACGCGCCGTCCGGCAAGGCGGCCTTCGGCTCCGCCTCGGCCGGCGCCGAATCGGGCAGCACCACCACCGCGTCGACCCTCGACGTCACCTTCTCCAACATGAAGGTGAACAGCGGCAAGAACATCGTCGTCGGCACCACGAACGTGGTCAGCTTCCCCGTCACCTACACCGTGACGCACGCGGCCGACCTCGACACCAGCTCCGACAACTTCGCCACGGGCCCGCTGATCTACCACGGCTCCTCGATCGACACCGCGGACAACCTCTTCATCAGCGACGACCCGGCCACCTGCACCGCCGCCTCGTCGACCGTCCTCAACTGCAAGGGCGTCATCAGCATCCGCCCGGCCGACGGCGACCTGTTCAACTCCGACGCCGGCACCTGGGGCGCGGGCGCCCTCGCCGTCACCAGCAACGGCGACCAGAAGGAGCAGGGCGGCCTGGGCACCACCAAGGTCCAGCGCTACTCCAAGCTGACCGTGAACGCCGGCCCCGAGCCCGTCTACAAGGGCAAGACGATCACGTCCACCGGCAAGCTGTCCCGCGCCAACTGGGAGGACAACGCCTACCACGGCTACACCAACCAGCCGGTCAAGCTCCAGTTCCGCAAGGCGGGCACCAGCACGTACACCACCATCAAGACGGTGTACTCCGACCAGTACGGCAACCTGAAGGCCACCGCCACGGCCCAGTACGACGGTTACTGGCGCTTCAGCTTCGCCGGCACCACGACGACCCCCGCGGTCAACGCCACGGGCGACTACGTCGACGTGCGGTAGGACCGGCCAGGCCGGGCACAGGACCGGCTAGGCCGGGAAGCGGCGGTCCACCCACTTCCACGTGAACTCCAGGGTGGCCGCCGCCACCACCGCGATGCCGACCGCGATCCACGGCATCGTCATCCCGACCAGCTTCAGCGCGAAGAAGTCCTGGAGCCACGGCACGACCAGCACCACCACGAACGCCCCCGCCATCGCGGCCACCAGCGCCAGGCGCCACCAGGTGTACGGCCGGGCGATGATCGCCAGCACCCACATCGAGATGAGGAACAGCGTCAGCGTCGCCGCACTGGTCTCCGCGTCCAGCGCGCCCGCGCCCGTGTAGTGCTCCCGCGCGACCAGATACGTCGCGAAGGTCGCCACCGCGGCCACCACCCCGCCCGGGATCGCGTACCGCATGACCCGCCGCACGAAGTTCGGCTTCGCGCGCTCCTTGTTGGGCGCGAGCGCCAGGAAGAACGCCGGGACGCCGATCGTCAGCGTCGACAGCAGGGTCAGGTGGCGCGGCAGGAACGGGTACTCGACCTGCGAGCAGACCACCAGGACGGCCAGCAGCACCGAGTACACCGTCTTGACGAGGAACAGGGTCGCGACCCGCGTGATGTTGCCGATGACCCGGCGGCCCTCCGCAACCACCGACGGCAGCGTCGCGAAGCTGTTGTTCAGCAGCACGATCTGCGCGACCGCCCGGGTCGCCTCCGAGCCGGAGCCCATCGCCACGCCGATGTCGGCGTCCTTCAGCGCGAGGACGTCGTTCACGCCGTCGCCGGTCATCGCGACGGTGTGCCCGCCGGACTGCAGCGCCCCCACCATGTTCCGCTTCTGCTGCGGGGTGACCCGCCCGAACACCGTGCCGTCGTCGAGGGCCGCGGCCATCCCGTCCTGGTCGGCGGGCAGCCGCCGCGCGTCCACGGTGGTCCCGGAGAGCCCCAGCTTGGCCGCGACCGCCCCGACCGACACCGCGTTGTCGCCGGAGATGACCTTGGCACGGACGTTCTGGTCGGCGAAGTAGCGCAGCGTGTCGGCGGCGTCCGGCCGCAGCCGCTGCTCCAGCACGACCAGGGCGGTGGGCTTCGCCCCCTCGGCCACCCCGGGATCGTCCAGGTCCCGCTCGACCCGCGCCAGCAGCAGCACCCTCAGGCCCTGCTCGTTCAGCCGCTCGGTCTCGGCGAGGGCCGGGTCCTCCTCGGGCAGCAGCACGTCGGGCGCGCCCAGCAGCCAGGTGCTGCTCTGCCCGTCGCCCTCGCTGAACGCGGCGCCGCTGTACTTGCGGGCGGAGGAGAAGGGCAGGGCCTGGGTGCAGCGCCAGTCCTCGACGGCCGGGTAGGTGTCGATGATCGCCTGGAGGGAGGCGTTCGGCCGCGGGTCCGACTCGCCGAGGGCGCCGAGCACCTTCCGCACGTACGTCTCCTCGGTGCCCTGGAGGGGCCGCAGCTCGGTGACGTCCATGCCGCCCTCGGTGAGGGTGCCGGTCTTGTCCAGGCAGACCGTGTCGACGCGGGCCAGGCCCTCGATCGCGGGCAGCTCCTGCACCAGGCACTGCTTGCGGCCGAGCCGGATGACTCCGATGGCGAAGGCGACCGAGGTGAGCAGGACGAGCCCTTCGGGGACCATCGGGACGATGCCGCCGACCGTGCGCGCCACGGAGTCCTTGAAGGCGTTGTCCTTCACGAACAGCTGGCTGATGATCAGCCCGATCGCGGTCGGGACCATCATCCACGTGACGTACTTCAGGATCGTGGAGATGCCGGAGCGCAGCTCGGAGTGGACGAGGGTGAACCGGGACGCCTCCTCGGCGAGCTGCGCGGCGTACGCCTCACGGCCGACCTTGGTCGCCTGGAAGGCCCCGCCGCCCGCGACCACGAAGCTGCCGGACATCACCTGGTCGCCGGGGCGCTTGACCACGGGGTCGGCCTCGCCGGTGAGCAGCGACTCGTCGATCTCCAGCCCGTCGGCCTCGACGCAGACGCCGTCGACGACGACCTTGTCGCCCGGGCCGATCTCGATCAGGTCGTCGAGGACGATCTCGGAGGTGCTGACCTGCCCGGCGGCCCCGTCCCGGCGGACGGTGGGTCTGACCTCGCCGATCAGCGCGAGCGAGTCCAGCGTCTTCTTCGCCCGCCACTCCTGGATGATCCCGATGCCGGTGTTGGCGAGGATCACGAATCCGAAGAGGCTGTCCTGGATCGGCGCGACCACCAGCATGATCAGCCACAGCACGCCGATGATCGCGTTGAAGCGGGTGAAGACGTTCGCCCGGACGATGTCGACGGTGGAGCGGCTGCTGCGCACCGGCACGTCGTTGACCTGGCCGCGCTCCACCCGTTCGGCGACCTGAGCACTGGTCAGGCCGGTCTCGCGTGAGGTGACCGTCGCCGGCCGCGCGGAGTCGGGCCGGGCACCCGCGTCGAGATGCGTCATGCATTCGACGGTACGTGCGGATTTACGGGTTCACCTGCCGAATGCGCGGAAGATCCGACCTGGGAAGGACGGACTTCGTGCCGTGGTCGTACGGCAGTTGTACGTCGTCGGCCCCCGGTGCCGTTCCGCTCGTCAGCCGGCCCGGCGGGCGGTCAGCAGCAGGTACTCCCAGTCCAGGACCGTCCCGCCCTGCCCGGTCCCGAGGTCGGCGTCGCGGGCCAGGGCCGCCAGGTCGCGGTCGAGGGCCGCGACACGGTCGGGGTCGCCGGCGATGTTCTTGTAGACCGTGATGGTCGGGCCGTAGCGCTCCTTGAAGTAGTCGCGGAACGTCTCGGGCGTCGCGAAGCGCTCGACCCGGACGGTCCGGCGCTCGGCGCGCACATCCGTGACCCGGTCGCCGAGGAGTCCGCGCACATGGTCCTCGTCGCCCCACAGCGGGGGCGGCTGGGCGCCCGGCGGGGGCGGTGGGGCGTACGGCTTCATGGTGGCGAACATCCGGCCGATGAATCCCTGGGGCGTCCAGCTCAGCAGCCCGATGGTGCCGCCCGGCCGGCAGACCCGGACGAGTTCGTCGGCGGCCCGCTGGTGGTGCGGGGCGAACATGACGCCGACGCAGGAGAGCACGGTGTCGAACTCCGCGTCCCCGAAGGGCAGCGCCTCGGCGTCGGCCTCCTGCCAGGTGAGCCGTGCGCCCTGCTGCTCGGCCACGCGCCGGCCCGCCTCGAACAGCTCGGGGGTGAGGTCGGAGGCGACCACGTCCGCGCCGGCCAGGGCCGCCGGGATCGCCGCGTTGCCGGAGCCGGCGCCCACGTCCAGCACCCGTTGGCCCGAACCCACCCCGCACGCCTCGACCAGGATCGCGCCGAGGCCGGGGATGATCTCGGCGGCGAGGGACGGGTAGTCGCCCTGGGCCCACATCGCCCGGTGCTTGGCCTTCAGCGCACGGTCGGCCTCGGCCTCGCTGTTCTGCATCGTCATGGCTGCGCTCCTCACCGGTCGGGCGGCGGTTCCGCACGACGGGTCGCGAGCGTTTCGCCGCCTCCCTTTCGAGCGTAGGGAGGGGGCGGGGGTGTGTCCTGCCGGGCGGCCTGTGGCTGCTTCGGTGGGGGAGCGCGGCTTCGCCTTCTCGCCGGTGGTGGGTCGGGGCCGCGCCGGGGGGTGTCCGTCCTCGGAACGGCGCGATCGACTTGCGTGCCGACTGACTCCCCGTTGACGCGCCAACCGCTGCGGGCGGACACCCCCCGACACGGCCCCTTGCGTCGTCCGGCGGGTGCGGGTGCGTTCGTCCCCCCCCCGGGGGGGGCCTACTGCGCCGAGGGAGCCGAAGGGGTCGGGGGAGTCGGGGGCGCAGGGGCGTCCTGTGCTGCCGCCCGCTTGATCGCGGTGTCGCGCTTGCGGACGTACCAGATGCCGATCAGGCCGAGTCCGCCGCCGGCCAGGCAGGTCCACACCCACCAGGTCTGCCCGCGGTCGTCGAACCAGCCGTAGAAGGGGAGCTGGACGAGGAAGAGGACGAACCACAGGATCGTGCCGCCGGTGATGGTGGCGACCACGGGGCCCTCCAGGGGCTCCGGCGCCTCGTGTCGGGGGGTCCACTTCGCCATGGGGACAGCTTACGAGGCGATCAGGTCTACGCGCGGAGATGGCCGAGTGGGGCGTTATATGTTCATACTGAAACGGTTTGTGTCTGACCACTTCTCTTCGTAGGAACCAACAAAACATGTCCTCCTCGGCTCCCGCCAAGGTCCCCGCCCCTGAACAGCCGGGAGCCGGGCCGTACGGCGCACTCGACCGCTTCTTCCGGATCTCCGAGCGGGGCAGCACCCTGCCCCGCGAGGTCCGGGGCGGCCTCGCCACGTTCTTCGCGATGGCCTACATCATCGTGCTGAACCCGATCATCCTCGGCAGCGCCAAGGACATGTACGGCCATCAGCTCGACAACGGGCAGCTGGTCACCGCGACGGCTCTGACCGCCGCGTTCACCACCCTCCTCATGGGCGTCATCGGCAACGTGCCGATCGCACTCGCCGCCGGCCTCGGCGTGAACTCCGTCGTCGCCCTCCAGCTCGCCCCGCGCATGTCCTGGCCGGACGCGATGGGCATGGTGGTCCTCGCCGGGTTCGTGGTCATGCTGCTGGTGGCGACGGGGCTGCGCGAGCGCGTCATGAACGCCGTGCCCTACGGGCTGCGCAAGGCCATCTCCATCGGCATCGGCCTGTTCATCATGCTGATCGGGCTCGTCGACGCCGGTTTCGTCTCCCGGATCCCGGACGCCGCCCAGACCACCGTGCCGCTCCAGCTCGGCGGCGACGGTCACCTCAACGGCTGGCCGGTCCTCGTCTTCGTCCTGGGTGTCCTGCTCACCCTCGCGCTCATCGTGCGCAAGGTCTCCGGCGCGATTCTGATCTCGATCGTCGCCATGACGGTCCTCGCGGTCGTCGTCAACGCGGTCGCGAAGGTGCCGAGCTGGGGCCTGACCACGCCCAAGTGGCCCGGCAACCCCGTCGCCAGCCCCGACTTCGGGCTGATCGGCCAGGTGAGCCTGTTCGGCGGCTTCGACAAGGTCGGCGTGCTGACCGGGGTGCTGTTCGTCTTCACCGTGCTGCTGTCGTGCTTCTTCGACGCGATGGGCACGATCATGGGCGTCTCCGACGAGGCCAAGCTGACCGACGGCGAGGGGCAGATGCCCGGCATCAACAAGGTGCTGTTCGTCGACGGCCTCGCGGTCGCCGCCGGCGGCGCCAGCTCCTCCTCCGCCACGACAGCCTTCGTCGAGTCCACCGCCGGTGTCGGCGAGGGCGCCCGGACCGGCCTCGCGAACGTCGTCACCGGCGGTCTGTTCGCCGTGGCCCTCTTCCTCACGCCGGTCGCCACGATGGTGCCGTCCCAGGCGGCCACCCCGGCGCTGGTCGCGGTCGGCTTCCTGATCCTGGCCGGCTCCGTCAGGGAGATCGACTGGGCCGACCACACGATCGCGATCCCGGCCTTCGTGACGATGCTGATGATGCCGTTCACCTACTCGATCACCAACGGCATCGGCATGGGCTTCATCACCTTCGTCGTGCTGCGCCTCGCGGCCGGACGGGGCCGGGAAGTGCCGACGGCGATGTACGTGGTGGCGGCGGTGTTCGCGTTCTACTACCTGATGCCGGCGCTGGGTCTGACCTGATCCCCGTCGCCCGCGTCGGGTGACCCGTAGAACCTCTCCGTCTCCTCGACGGCGGTCTGGAACCGTTCGTCGAAGTCATCTCGAACGAGCGTCCGGACGACGTAGTCCTGGACGCTCATTCCCCTCTTCGCGGCGTGGTGCCGGAGTCGTTCCAGCAGGTCGTGGTCTATTCGTAGGCTGAGCACACTGGTCCCCATGGCCATGAGGGTCGCGGCACCCTTCGGTACGGTGTGTCGCGTTCCGCCATCGGATCACCCATATGAGTGATGTCACGGTTCAGTGGCGGGGGTCACGGCCGATCCGGGGTGTTCCCGCTGGTCTTTAGCGAGAGTAATGAGTTAAGCTAAAGAACATGCCGGACCTCAGCCATGGCGACGACGTAGCCGCCGTGAACGCCCTCCGCTCCGCCGTGATGCGGCTCTCCCGTCGGCTCAAGCACCAGCGGGTCGACGAGTCGCTCAGCCCCACCGAGATGTCGGTGCTGGGCACCCTGTCCCTGTGCGGCAGGGCCACCCCGGGCGAACTCGCCCGCAAGGAGCACGTGCAGCCGCCGTCGATGACCCGCATCGTGGCCCTGCTCGAGGCCAAGGGGCTGGTCCGGCTGGAGCCGCACCCCGAGGACCGGCGCCAGAAGGTCGTCACGCGCACCGAGCAGGCCGAAACAATGCTCGAGGAGAGCCGCGCCAAGCGGAACGCATTCCTGGCCTCGCTGGTGGAAAACCTCGACGAGGACGAGTGGGCGAAACTTCGCGCCGCCGCCCCCGTACTGGAGAAGCTCGCGCATCTGTAAGCCGTACGTCGCAAGGAGGCGAACCCTTTGAGTTCGGGACCCGGAGCAGCTTCCGTCCCCGCACCTGAACCCCACGACTCCCCGCCCGCCTCCGACGCACCCGCCGGCCGACCCGCCCGCAAGTCCTCGATGTTCTCCTCCCTGAAGGTGCGGAACTACCGCCTCTTCTTCATGGGGCAGGTCGTCTCCAACATCGGCACCTGGATGCAGCGCATCGCCCAGGACTGGCTGGTCCTCAGCCTCACCGGCTCCTCCGCCGCCGTCGGCATAACGACCGCCCTGCAGTTCCTGCCGATGCTCCTCTTCGGCCTCTACGGCGGTGTCCTCGTCGACCGGCTCCGCAAGCGGCCCACGCTGCTGGTGACGCAGACGTCGATGGCGCTCACCGCGATCGCCCTGGCCGTCCTCACCCTCACCGGCCACGTCCTGGTGTGGCACGTGTACGTCGCCGCCTTCGCGGTCGGTCTCGCCACGGTCGTCGACAACCCGGCCCGGCAGTCCTTCGTCTCCGAGCTGGTCGGCCCCCGGCAGCTGCAGAACGCGGTCAGCCTGAACTCCGCGAACTTCCAGTCGGCCCGCCTGGTCGGCCCCGCCGTCGCGGGCATACTGATCACCGGCGTCGGCACCGGCTACGCCTTCCTCCTCAACGGCCTGTCCTTCATCGCGCCGCTCACCGGCCTGCTGCTGATGCGCGCCCGCGAGCTGCACGTCGTCGAGCGCGCCCCGCGCGGCAAGGGACAGCTGCGCGAAGGCGTCCGCTACGTCACCGGCCGCCCGGAGCTGATCTGGCCGATCGTGCTGGTGGGCTTCGTCGGCACGTTCGCCTTCAACTTCCCCGTCTACCTCTCGGCCTTCGCGGACGACGTGTTCCACGCGGGCGCCGGCGCGTACAGCATGTTCAACACGCTGATGGCCGTCGGCTCGGTCGCGGGCGCGCTGCTCGCCGCGCGGCGGGGCACGGCCCGGCTGCGGCTGCTGATCGCGGCGGCGATGGCCTTCGGCGCACTGGAGATACTGGCCGCGACGATCCCCACCCTGTGGATGTTCGCCCTGCTCATGGTCCCGCTGGGCCTGTTCGGCATGACGGTCAACGTCACGACGAACACCAGCATCCAGATGTCCACCGACCCGGCCATGCGCGGCCGTGTCATGGCCCTCTACATGATGGTCTTCCTCGGCGGCTCCCCGGTCGGCGCCCCGATCGTGGGCTGGATCACCGACACCTACGGCGCCCGGGTCGGCCTGGCCGCCGGCGGCGCGGTGGCGCTCCTCGCCGCGGCCGTGATCGGTCTGATCCTGGCCCGGGTCGGCAACCTCCGCCTGTCGATCGGCTGGCACCGCGGGCATCCCCGGGTGCGGTTCGTACCCCGGGAGCAGCAGGAGCAACTGGCTCCCGCCGCATAGCGGCACGGGGGGGCGCAGGGCCGCAGGGACGCAGGGGTGCAGGAGGCCGCCGGGCCGGTGCCGGGCGGCCTACACCCTGCGGGCCAGCAGCTGGCCGGGCCAGTCGTGCTCGCCGACCGTGAAGGACTCGACGCGGGTGAAGCCGTTCGCCTCGTAGTAGCGGACGAGTTTGCCGTCGTCCCCGGCGTAGCAGTCCACGCGGAGCAGGGACACCCCGGCCCGGCGGGTCTCCTCCGCGGCGTGCGCGAGGAGGGCGCTGCCCACGCCGTGCCCCTTGAAGCGGCGGTCGGAGGCCAGCCAGTGGATGTAGCGCTCGGGCTCCCCGGCCGGTGCGAGGTCCGACAGGTAGGCGCCGGGCGAGTCGGTGAGGGTCAGGGTCGCGGCCGGGACGCCGTCGACCTCGGCCATGTACACGCTGCCCTCCGCCATGTACCGGCCGACCGACTCCACCGTCTTCGGGCTCTGCGACAGGGGCTTCGTCCCCCACTGCCCGGTGCGCCCCTGCGAGACGAGCCATTCCACACAGCTGTCGAGCATGCCGAGTATCGCGGGAATGTCGTCCGGCCCGCCGTCCCTGATGGTGATCTCCATGGCCTCATGGTGCCAGGCTGGCACCATGAGACTCTTCGCCGCCGTGCTGCCCCCGGACGAGGTGCGTCGTGAACTCGGTGCCGTCGTCGACGCGTTGCGCGCACTGCCCGGGGCGGACGGGATGCGCTGGACCGGCCGGCCCGGCTGGCACTTCACGCTCGCCTTCTACGGGGAGGTCGACGACGCACGCGTGCCGGAGCTGTCGGCCCGGCTGGAGCGGGCCGCGCACCGCACCCCTCCCTTCGCGCTGGCCGTGCGGGGCGGCGGTCAGTTCGGGCACGGCAGGGCGCTGTGGGCCGGCGCCGAGGGCGACCTGGCGACCCTGCGGCTGCTGGCCGAGCGGGCGGAGGCGGTGGCGCGGAAGGCGGGTCTGCCGATGGGGGAGCACCGGCGGTACAAGCCCCACGTGACCGTGGCCCGGAGCCGGGAGGCACGGGACGTGCGCGCCTGCCTCGACGCGCTGAACGCCTTCCGGAGCCGGACCTGGACCGTCGACGAGCTGGTGCTGGTGCGGAGCAACCTGCCGACGTCGGGTGTGCCGGGGGAGCAGCCCCGGTACGAGGCGGTCGGGCGCTGGCCGCTCGGGAGCGCCGGTTAGGCTCGGTGTCGTGGACCCGAAAACCCGTAACCGGATCATGGCCGGTGTGCTTGTGCTGATGCTGCTGGTCGTCGCCCTGGCTTCTTTGCTCGGGAGGTAGGCCGGCCGGGGAACTGCGGACGGCTGTTCCCCGGCCGCGGGCCGGTGGGGGCCGGTCGCGCCCACGCGGCGGAGCCGCATATCAAGAACAGCCCCGCGCCCCTTGAAAGAAGGGCGTCTCCTACCAGGCGAAGGCCTCCGGCGACGGCCCCGGGCCCGGGAAGATCTCGTCCAGGCCCGTCAGGAGTTCCTCCGACAGCTCCAGCTCGGACGCCCGCACGGCGGAGGCGAGCTGTTCGGCCGTGCGCGGGCCGACGATCGGGCCGGTCACGCCGGGGCGGGTGAGCAGCCACGCCAGGGCGGCCTCGCCGGGCTCGATGCCGTGCTTGTCGAGCAGGTCCTCGTAGGACTGGATCTGCGCGCGGGTCGCGGGGTCGGCGAGCGCGTCGGCGGCGCGGCCGGAGGCCCGGCGCCTGCCCTCGACCTCCTTCTTGAGGACACCGCCCAGCAGACCGCCGTGCAGCGGCGACCACGGGATGACACCGAGGCCGTACTCCCGCGCGGCCGGGATGACCTCCATCTCGGCGCGCCGCTCGGCGAGGTTGTACAGGCACTGCTCGCTGACCAGCCCGATGGTCCCGCCCCGCCGGGCGGCGATCTCGTTGGCCTGGGCGATCTTGTAGCCGGGGAAGTTCGACGACCCGACGTACAGGATCTTGCCCTGCTGGACCAGGACGTCGATCGCCTGCCAGATCTCGTCGAAGGGGGTGTCCCGGTCGACGTGGTGGAACTGGTAGACGTCGATGTGGTCGGTCTGGAGCCGCTTGAGGCTGGCGTCCACGGCCCGGCGGATGTTGAGGGCGGAGAGCTTGTCGTGGTTCGGCCAGGCCGGGCCGTCGGCGCCCATGTTGCCGTACACCTTCGTGGCGAGGACGACCTTGTCGCGCCGGCCCTCGCCCTTGGCGAACCAGTTGCCGATGATGCTCTCGGTACGGCCCTTGTTCTCGCCCCAGCCGTACACGTTGGCGGTGTCGAAGAGGTTGATGCCCGCGTCCAGCGCCGCGTCCATGATGGCGTGGCTGTCGGCCTCGTCGGTCTGCGGACCGAAGTTCATGGTGCCGAGGACGAGCCTGCTGACCTTGAGTCCCGTGCGTCCGAGCTGCGTGTACTCCATGACGCCCTAGCCAACGTCTTGAAGTGCGCTCCAAGCAAGAGCGTCCCTAGGCGAGCGTGCTCTCCTCCACATTCTCCATACGGCCGTACAGCACCTGCTCGTTGACCTCCAGGTCGTTGACCAGGCGCAGGCACGCCCTGATGCCGTGTCCCACCAGTTCGCCGGCGACCTCGCCGTACTCGATCTGGAAGAGCAGGTTCGGGGCGCGTTCGTCATGGGTCCGGCCCGCCGGGTCCTGCCAGGTGCCGACGGCCCCGATCTCGGTGGCGGCGCGCAGCATGAAGGCGACGGTGTGGGCCTTGTCGCGGGGCAGGGTGAGGGTGAGCAGTTCGCGTTCGACGCGGTCGAGGGCGACGCCGTCCGCCGGTTCGCCGAACAGCAGGGCGTAGAGGAGGTCCTTGGCCTCGCGCAGGAGGTCCTCGCCGGCGGGGGAGCGGTGGGACGGGGTGATGAGGGGGCCGCCCTCGGGCGGCGGGGTGAGGAGCAGGCCCTCGGCGGTCAGGCGGTCGCGGGTCCAGGACGTGAGGCGGGTGACGCGCTCGTCGAGTCCCGCGTGGTCCAACCGCCAGGAGCGGATGCGGTCCGGACGCCCGGAGCAGTCCTCGTCCGACACCGCCGGCCTCGGCTCCCGCGAGGGGCGCGGGTGCGGAACGTACGGGTCCTCGGGCAGGCGGGCGAGGAGTTCGTCCGCCAGCCACTCGGCGGGCTGGCGGAGCAACTCCTCGCGCAGCCGGCTGCGGAACTCCCCGGGCGGCCCGTCCGCCACCCGCCGGGCCAGTTCCTCGACCGTTGGTTGTGTCGCCATGGCTGGGACCGTAGGGCGGGGGACGGAGGGGACGGGGGCGGGCGGTGGGCAAACCCCACGTGGGGGTGAACCTCACCAGGTGGGGGTGAACATCACCTGGTGGGGGTGAACCTCACCTCGCGCCGGGGGAGGGCACCCGGCACGAATCGGGTGACAGCCTCAGCGATTCGGGCCGCTCACGTCCCTACCGTGCTGGTCATGAGGACTCCCGCGTCATCCCCCACGCGCCGCACCGCGCTCGCGCTCGGCACGGCCGCCGCGGCCACGCCCTGGCTCGGCCCGGCCACGGCCCGGGCCCGCACCGGCGGCCCCGCCGGCACCGCGCCAGAAGAACAGGACGAGCCGGGCATCGACGAACTGCGCCGCCGCATGGCCGACGGGCGCCTCGACGCCGAACGCCTCACCCGCCACCACCTGGAGCGCATCGAGCGCCTCGATCCGCTCCTGCACTCCGTGATCGAGGTCAACCCCGACGCGCTCCGCGAAGCCCGCCGCCTGGACGCCCGGCGGCGCGCCCGGGGGCCGCTGCACGGCCTGCCCGTCCTGCTGAAGGACCTGGTGGAGACCGCCGACCGGATGCACACCACGGCAGGCTCGCTCGCCCTGGAGGGGCTGCGGCCGGCCGCGGACGCCACCGCCGCCGCCCGGCTGCGCGAGGCCGGTGCCGTCATCCTCGGCAAGACCAACCTCAGCGAGTGGGCGGGCGGCATGTCCCTCACCCACCACGCCGGTTGGAGCGCGCGCGGCGGCCAGACCCGCAACCCCTACAAACTCGACCGCTCCCCGAACGAGTCCAGCTCCGGTACGGGCGTCGCCGTCGCGGCCGGCCTGTGCGTCGCCGGCATCGGCACCGAGACCAACGGCTCGATCATCGACCCGGCCTCGGCCAACTGCGTCGTCGGGGTGAAGCCGACCGTGGGACTGGTCGGGCGCGGCGGTGTCATCCCCGGCGTGCCGAGCCAGGACAGCGTGGGCCCGATGGCGCGCACGGTCCGCGACGCGGCGATCGTGCTCGGCGTGCTGGTGGGCCTCGACGACCGTGATCCGGCGACGCGGGCGAGCCGCGGCCACCACCACCGCGACTACACCCGCTTCCTGGACGCCGACGGGCTGCGCGGCGCCCGTATCGGCGTGCCGCGCTCGGTGTACTTCGGCTACGACCACCACGCCGACGAGATCGCCGAGCGGGCGATCGCGGTGCTGAGCGAGGCCGGTGCCACGATCGTCGACCCGGCGGACATCCCCACGGCCGAGCGCCTGGAGGACCTGCCGAGCTCGGTGGTGGTGCAGGTGTACGAGATCAAGCGGGCGTTGAACGCGTACCTCACCGCCGCGCCCGGCGACCACCCGCGCAGCCTGCGGGAGTTGATCGAGTTCAACCGCGCACACGCCGACCGGGAGCTGCGTTACGTACGGCAGGACGGCCTGGAGACCGTCGAGAAGCTGGACTTCAGCGCACGCGAGTACCGCGAGGCCCTGGCCCTCAACCACCGGCTGTCGCGCGCCGAGGGCATCGACGCCGTGCTGCGCGAGCACCGCCTGGACGCCCTGGTGATGCCGACCTGCGGCCCGCCCGCCAAGATCGACCTGGTCCGCGGCGACGCCCACGGCGGCGGCTCCTCCACCCCCGCGGCCCTCGCCGGCTACCCGGCGATCAGCGTCCCCGCCGGGTTCGCCTTCGGCCTGCCGGTCGGGCTCACCTTCATGGGCACGGCGTGGAGCGAGCCGACGCTGCTGCGGCTGGCGTACGCGTACGAGCAGGTGAGCCGGGTACGGCGGCCGCCGGCCTATCGGGCGGCCGACGTGGGGTTCTGAGGGTGGACCGGCACCGGCCACCTCGTGGAGCTCTACCTCGGCGACGAGGACGAACGGTGGGACGACCTGGACGTCCGGCCCTGCGCGCGGCGCCTGGCGCGGGTGATCGAGGAGAGCTACCCCTCGTAGGGTCCGCCCAGGTCCCAGCCCTGGTGCATGGCCTCCGCGAACGCCGCCGCGATCTTGTGCTCGCCGCTCGGGCCGGGGTGGGTGCCGTCGTAGGTGTCGGTGTCGACGTCGTACGACGGCGGGGGTGAGGCGAGGAGGACGGGGGAGCCGGGCTCGTCGAGGTCGGCGGCCGTCTTGGCCAGCAGCTCGTTGAAGCGGGCGACCTCGGTGGCGAAGGCCGTGTCCGTGGCGGCCCGCACGTTCGGGGTGACCGGCAGCCACACCATCCGCACCCGCCGGTTCGCGGCCCGTGCCCCGGCCGCGAACGCCCGGACGTTCTCGGCGGTCTGCTCCGCGTTCGTGTAGAAGCCCAGGTCGATCAGGCCCAGGGAGACCAGGAGGACGTCCGCCCGGCAGGAGCGCACCGCGTCGCCGATCAGCGGCGCCAGGTGCAGCCAGCCCTCGCCCCAGCCGGCCAGGTGGGCGCGCGGGAAGTCCGGCTCGGCGTAGGCGTACGACGTCGGGGCCTCGGCCAGCTTGTCGTAGAGCGTCTCGCGGGGGCCGACGAGGGTGAAGGGACCGCCGTAGGAACGGCACAGGTGCTGCCACATCCGGTAGCGCCACGTGTGTTCGCCCGCGCTTCCGATCGTCATGGAGTCACCGACGGGCATGAACCTGAGCATCCGCTCATCATGGACGATCACGGCCGCCGACGGGGTACGGAGGGGTGTGAGTCGGGCCACGCGCCGCATACGGAGAAACCCGCCCCATCGGGCCGCGGGGCCGGTCGGAAGGACGTCAGGCCTGCTGCCAGGTCACCCTCTGCGCCTCGGGGGTGACGGTGATCCGGAAGCGGTCCAGGGCCGGGGAGCCGCTCGCCCGCCACCGCAGCACGTGGTCCTCGACGACGTCCCACAACCGCACCGGTCCGCCCTGGCGAACGATCCAGTGCTCACCGTCCTGCCTGAGGGCTGCCCACGCGCCGACCTCCACGTCGACAAGGACCTGCTGGGTCGTGTCGGCGATCGTCAGGCTGAGGCGCTGCGCGCGCGGGGCTGCCAGCTGCGCGACGAACCGCGCGCCCCAGTCGTCCAGGACATCGGCACCGACCGGCGTCGTCCGCTCCTGCCCGGCGTCGAAGTCGGGGAGCATGCCGAGCGGGGGCGGGAGCTGCGGGCGGGCGAGCATGAAGGAGACCCGCCCGCCGAGGAACTGACCGTGGGCCACTCCGTCGTGGCCGACGGTCAGCCGGGCCAGCTCCGAGGAGTAGAGCCAGCCGCCGAGCGTGGCAAGGATGATGCCGCCCGGCTCGGTCTGCTCGATCCACGTGTGCGGTAGCTCCAGCACGCCGCAGGTGGCGATCAGCCGGTCGTATGGGGCGCCCTCCTTGTGCCCGGCCAGGCCGTCACCGACGACCAGTTCGGGGAAGTGGCCGCAGGCGCCGAGGGCGGTGCCGGCTCGGCGTGACACTTCGGGGTCCACTTCCACAGAGGTGACCAGGTCGTCGCCGAGCCGGTGGCAGAGCAGTCCGGTGGAGTACCCCGTGCCGGTGCCGATCTCCAGCACCCGGTCACCGTCCTCGATCCGGAGGTCCTCCAGCATGCGCAGGACCAGGCTCGGCTGTGTGCTGGAAGAGGTCGGGACACGCATGATCTGGCCACGGATGTCGCCGGGCACGATGGTGCCGGCGATCTGCGTGACCAGCGACTCGTCGGCGTAGCAGCGTTCCAGCCAGCCGTCGGTGTCGGCCAGGATCGGCCGCCAGGCGGTCGGGGCGGAGCCTTGGACCCGCTCGAAGAAGCCGCCGCGGAGGAACTCGTGCCGGGGCACCCCTTCGACGGCCTGCCGCCACGGCTCGGTGCGCAAGGCACCGGCCCCGGCAAGCTGGTCGGCCAGCGCCCGGCGCAGGGCGCTGGAGTCCATGACGTTCATCAGCGGTTCTTCCCTTCCAGGAGGTCGGCCATGGCCGCGAGCATCGGCAGGCCGGTCTCGGGTTCCAGCCAGTACCACTGGCCGGACGGATTGCACTCCAGGAACCACCATTGCCCCTGGCCGTCGACAGCGAAGTCGAAAGCGCCGAAGGCCAGCCCGAAGTGAGCCAGGTATGCGTGGAGGGCCTCGGTGACTCCGGGCGGCGGTTGGGCGACGGAATAGCGCAAGCGGCCATAGTCGGTGCGCCAGTCCAGCAAGTCAGAGTCGATACGGACGGCGAAGACCTGGTCACCTATGACGGTGACCCGTACGTCTGCGACCTTGTCGACGCGCTGCTGGAACAGGTGCGCAGTCCCGGAGACGGCCTCATCGATGTCGTCGGCGCGGACTTCGGCAACCTCGACGGTGCACGAGACGCCGTCGATGCGGTACAGCGGCGCCGACAGCGGCTTGTAGATCACAGGCCTGTACTGCTTGACGAAGCTCCGTGCCGTGTCGGGGTCGGAGGTGATGACCGTACGCGGCAGGCGGAAGCCCGCTGCCGCCGCGGCGGCCAGGCCAGATGGTTTGAACTCGGCATCCCCCACGCGGTGCGGGTGGTTGACGTACCGGCAGCCGGGCAGCGAGGCCAGAATGCCGCCGAGCCCGTAGCGGGCCTGGGCGATGGCGAACCGAGCGTCCTGCTGATCCAGGTGGGGAAAGGTGAAGCCGGAGGGCCGGCGGTAATACAGGGAGCGGATGCCGGACAGGTCTGCGGACCGGGACGGCGTGGACAGTGTGCCCGCCACGCCGTGCGACGTGATCGTGGCCGCGACCGACAGGGCGTGGGGGAAATCCCCCGAGTCGAACCGCACGACCGGGACATCCCGGCCGTGCAGCTCACTGATCACCACGTCGGCCGTGGGGTCGTCCAGGTTGGTGACGACCAGCACCGGGCCGGAATCGGTCACTGGTCGCTGTCGTTCCCGGTGTCCTGGTCACCGCCGCCGCTGCCGCCACCGCCCTGGCCGTCGGACGGGTTGCCGGTGTTGGTCGGCGGGTTCGTCCCGGTGCTGGTGCCGTGCTTTCCCATCTCCAGCACCTGTCCATCGGCGTCGAAGTAGCGGGCGGTCTGGGTGGCGGGGTCGAGTTCGGTCCGTGCGTAGCCTGGGGCGAACGCCGGGTAGGGGGCCATGCGCCGCAGGCCCCACGGGACAGGGGTCGAGGCGCCGGACGGCAGCGGCGTCCCGGTGGGGAGCCGATCGGAATGAGCAAACAAAGGGTTTCCTCGCTTTCCGTCAGGTGTGAGGTACGGCCCGCCCCGGCTGCTCGACCTGTCCAGGGTTCGGGGGAGCAGGGGCGGGCGTCTGGGAACCCGTCCCGCCGGAGGCTTGTGGTCCTCTCACGGGACGGGCGACCGGTCAGCGGCCGGGGCGACTCACCGCGGGTGCACAGCGCTTATGGACGCGACCCGACTTGAGACCTGCTCCCGAGGGGCACGCCCGCTGAAACGGCACCCACGCTTCGTCGCCGATGACGTGGTCGCAGAGCATGCAGATGGTGATGCCGGTGAGTGCGTCGTGGTGGTCGCACAGGGAGACCACCGACCGGGCCAGCAGCTTCACCCGTTCCACCTCTCCGACCAGGCCCGCGGCCTCCGGCTCGTCCATGCGACGCCTGGCCTCGGTGATGCCGGCCAAGGCCACGTTCGTCGGCACGTCGTCCTCGGAGCGCTTGGCGGCGAGTTGCTCGATGTGCGGGATCAAGTGCTCCAGGAACGCGCGGAGTTCTCGTTCCATGAGACGCGTGGCCTGGTGGCGTGGCAGGGTGCGCTGGTCCAGGAACCAACTCGCCTGGGCGCGCATCGCGGTCACGCCCGGAACGGGCACTTCGGTCTCGGAGCGGGTGGCGTTCATCGTGCCTCTCCCCAGGGGCTGGCCAGGGCGTCCGCGTATAAGCCTTCGCCCAGGCGCGCCACGTAGGGCCGGACCAGGGCGCCTGTCTCGTCCCAGGGAGGCTGTCCCTGCCGTTCCCGGCGGTGACTGCGGGCGGCCATGAGCCGCGTGCCCCGGACCTCAGGCGACGGATGGCGAGAGGGCTCGGGGAGCACCGCGTGCGGGGCGGGGATACAGCGGTGCCGACCGGGCGTGCGCGGTCCGAACAGCACCGCTCTCACCCATTGGAGTGATCGTGATAGGTATTCCATTGTCAACGCTCCTCAGCAGCGTTGGCCGCGCCCGGGGCCGTGTCAGCGGTCGCCGGGCTTCGTCAATTTCCGACAGCCGGACACAGCACGGCCGCTTTCACGGCGCGCTGTCACGGCACAAGCAAAGACTGGACCGGTCCACCGGTCCAGTCAAGCGGCTCGGGTGCGCTGCTACCTCATCGGGTACGTGTCCGTCTCTTCGAACACGTGCGACGGCGTGACACCGATCTCGCACACCAGGGGACGTCGGTCCTGGTCATACGCCACGTGCAGCACGACGGCCACCGCCACAGGCTGATCCACTTCCAGCACGCCGGCTTCCTCGTCACTGGCCAGACGGACCGTCGTGATGTCGACACCTTCAGCGGGCGACCGACCGGTTTCACGCCGCACGTAGTGCGTGGTGCCCTCGGCGATAGGTCCGTTCAGGGCCAGCCGGGGCGCCAGGTCGGCGACCGCCGGCGGGAACCAGGCGGTGACGAGCGTTCCCGGCGAACCGTCGTCGAGAAGCACCAGACGCCTCCGTCGCAACGCGGTCTCGCCGGGCTTCAGCCCCAGGGCATCGATCACGTGCGCGGGCGGGACGACCCGGTCGGGCATCCCCAGTCGCCGGTAGGGCGCGCCGCCCGTGACACGGCTCGAGCCGGCTCGGCGTCCGCCCGCAGGACGCGCGATCGGCGCCTCGACGACCGTGAACCCCGCCCCCTGCCGGGCCACGACGAGGCCATCGGCCCGTAGCACGTCGTATGCCTTGACGACCGTGGCCCTCGACACGCTCCACTGCTCGGCCAGATCACGACCTGACGGCAGCAGCTCACCCGGGCCGAACTCACCGTTGGCGATGCGCGTGCGCAGGTCGTCGGCGATCTGCTCGTACTTCAGCAGAGGCATGGCTGGCTTCCGATCACTGGACTGGTCCACCGGCAGGCCACCAGAATGCTCGCATGACGAGCCCTGAGCTAGCGCCGGAGATCACGCGGTTCTACAGCGAGACCATCGACGAGGCGGACAGGCTGACCACCACTGCCGACGGACGCCTGGAGATGGTACGCACGCAGGAGTTGCTGCGCCGACACCTCCCCCAGCCACCGGCCCGGGTCCTCGACGTCGGCGGAGGCCCCGGCGCCCACGCCCGCTGGCTCGTGAAGGACGACTACACCGTGCACCTCGTCGACCCGATCCCACGCCACATCGAGCAGGCCGAGGACACGGGCGCCAGCGTGGAGCTCGGGGACGCCCGCCGGCTCACCGGCGAGGACGCCTCATACGACGTCGTGCTCCTGCTCGGCCCCCTCTACCACCTCATCGAACGGGCAGACCGCGACCGAGCCCTCGCCGAGGCGTACCGCGTACTCAAGCCAGGTGGCCTCCTGGCGGCCGCAGGCATCAACCGATACTCATCCCTGTTCGAACACGCCGCCTTCGCTCACCTCCAGGACGAGGCGGTGCAGGCGAGCATCGGCGGCATCCTGCGCAGCCAGATCCACGACGGGAAGAAGGCGTTCACCGCTGCCTACTTCCACAGCGGCGAGCAGCTGCGCAACGAGGTCGCCGCGGCCGGGTTCGAGGGAACCGAGGTCTTCGGCATCGAGGGCCCGGCCTGGTCGATGCTTGCGGCAGCCGAGCGCAACACCGGCGGCGACTTCCGCGACTCGGCCCTCTTCGAGTCGGCACTGACCGCAGCGCGCATGGCCGAGCCCTACCCCGAGCTGCTGGCAGCGAGCTCCCACCTGCTGGCGATCGGACGCCGACCGGTGTGAACGATGCGCCACGGCGGCCGAAGAGGGCAAGAGTCCGGACATGTCCAAAGCACCTGCCGCTTGAAGGCGGATCTGTAGACCGTCTTAGACGGCAGCCGTCCCCGGACAACACATGATGAACCGCGGAGCGGGATGGCAGGCTTGGGGCATGCGCAGCCCCTCCGTCTTTCTCGCCGCGGCCCTTCTCGTGGGCGCCCTCGCCGTGCCCGCCTCCGCCGCCGACGGGGACGAGGAGTTCACCATCAAGGACCCGCGCATCACCGAGTCCAGCGGCCTGGCGGCCTCGCGTCTGCACCCCGGCATCTACTGGACGCACAACGACAGCGACGACGGGGCGTACCTCTACGCCGTCGACAGCGCGACGGGCGAGACGGTCGCGACGATCACCATGACCGGCGTGGGCAGCCCGCGTGACGTGGAGGCCATCTCGATCGGGCCCGGCAACCAGATCTACGTCGGGGACATCGGCGACAACCTCGGCGGCACCTGGCCGCACGTCTGGATCTACCGGCTGCCTGAGCCGAAGAACCTGCGCGACCAGACGATCCGGGCCACGCAGTACGTCGTGAAGTACTCCGACGGCGCGCGCGACGCCGAGTCGCTCGTCGTGCACCCGAAGACGGGCCGCGTCTACATCGTCGACAAGAACGAGAAGGGCGGGCACCTGTACGAGGGCCCGGCCGAGCTCTCCCCGTCCGGGACGAACGTCTTCCGGCCCGTCGCGGCCGTCCCCGACCTGGAGGCCACCGACGCCACGCTCTCCCCGGACGGCGAACACCTCGTCGTCCGCAGCTACTTCGGCGCGATCGCGTACGACTGGAACGGTGGGAAGCTCCAGCGGAAGGAGCGGCTCGGCGTGCCGTTCCTGGGGCAGGGCGAGTCCGTCACCTACACCGCCGACGGGAAGAAGCTCATGTACGGCGCCGAGGGCGCCGACAGTCCCGTGGAGCCGCAGGACGCCCCCGGGGCCGAGGGGTCCGACTCGCCCTCCGGGAGCGGCGGTTCGGCCGCCTCGGACGGCGGCGCGGGCGGTGACGGGCTGAGCGGCAACCTCAAGACCGGCGCCATCGCCGCGGCCGCCGCCCTGGTCGTCCTCTTCGGCCTGCGGCGCCTGCGGCGGCGGAACTAGGAGCCCTCCTCCGGCGGCTGCGCGTCCTGGTCCCGGCGCCGTGCCACCAGGACCTCCAGGCCGTCCAGGATGCGCTGGAGCCCGAACTCGAAGTGGTCGAAGTCGGGTCCGAAGGTGTCCTCGGAGAGTGACGCCATGACCGGGTAGCGGCCCGAGGCCATGACCTTCTCCAGGACCGGCACCTGCGCCTGCCAGAACTCGGCGTCCGTCAGGCCCGTCCGGCGCTCGGCCTCCCGCTGGTACAGGTGCGAGCGTGCGGCCCCGACGACGTACCCGTCGATCATGATGACCGCGGAGAGCAGCTCGGGGTCGCTCAGCCCCATCGGGCGGATCCGGGTGAGGATCTTCTCCATGCCGTCGAGGGCGCCCGGGCCGAGGATCTGCCGGGACTGGTTGACCTGGAGCAGCCAGGGGTGGCGGCGGTAGAGGGCGAGGGTCTCGCGGGCCAGTGTCTCCAGGGCCGTGCGCCAGCCGCCGTCGCCGAAGTCGGCCGGGTCCTCGGAGACGCGCTGCACCCGGTCCAGCATGAGGTCGAGCAGCTCGCCCTTGCCGGGCACGTACCGGTACAGCGACATGGTGCCGGTGCCCAGCTCGGCCGCGACGCGGCGCATGGAGAGCCCCTCCAGACCCTCGGTGTCCGCCACCTGGATGGCGGCTTCCACGATCCGGTCCAGGGTGAGGGTCGGCTTGGGGCCCCGGCTGGGCCGCCGGCCGGTGTCCCACAGCAGTTCGAGGGTGCGGGCGATATCGCCGCTGCCGCTGGTCTCCGCGCTGCCCGTGCCACTCGTACCGCTCGTCATGGCACCCAGCTTAGGTCCCCGCGAAAAAACTGGGTACAACGTACGCGTAATCGGGTACGCTGTACTCAGTTCGGGGTGCCGGGCACGGCACGAGCACACGGGAGGGGCGGCATGGACGGATACGCGGTGCGGGCCGAGGCGCTGGAGAAGCGGTACGGCGAGAAACGCGCCCTCGACGGCTTCGACCTGGCGGTACGCGAGGGCACGGTGCACGGCCTGCTCGGGCCGAACGGGGCGGGCAAGACCACGGCGGTGCGCATCCTGTCCACGCTGATCCGGCTGGACGGGGGCAGCGCGACGGTCGCCGGCCTCGACGTGGCCCGGCAGCCGCGCGAGGTCCGGGCCCGGATCGGGCTCACCGGCCAGTACGCGGCGGTCGACGAGGTGCTCACGGGCCGGCAGAACCTGGAGATGTTCGGCCGCCTGTTCCACCTGGGCGGCAAGCGCGCCAGGCTCCGGGCGGCCGAGCTGCTGGACCAGTTCGACCTGACCGACGCCGCCGACCGGGGCGTCGGCAAGTACAGCGGCGGCATGCGGCGCCGCCTCGACCTCGCCGCGTCGATGATCCTGGCCCCGGCCGTGCTCTTCCTCGACGAGCCGACGACCGGGCTGGACCCCCGCAGCCGGGGCGAGGTCTGGGACTCCGTCCGGGCGCTGGTGGCGGGCGGCACGACCGTGCTGCTGACCACGCAGTACCTGGAGGAGGCCGACAAGCTCGCCTCGCACATCACCGTCATCGACCAGGGGCGCGCCATCGCCGACGACACCCCGGACGGGCTGAAGAACCTGGTCGGCGGCGACCGCGTCGAGGTCGTGGTCGCCGAGCGGTCCGAGATCCCGCGCGTGGTGAAGGTGATCGCCCGGGTCACGGACGGCGAACCCGAGGCGGACGAGGCCGAGTTGCGGGTGCACGCCCCGGTCACCGACCGGGTCACGGCCCTCACGGAGGTGGCGCGGACCCTCCAGGACGAGGGCGTCCGCGTCGAGGACATCGGACTGCGCAGGCCCAGCCTCGACGACGTCTTCCTGCGCCTGACCGGACACCGGACCGAGAAGGAGGCCGCCGCGTGAGTGCCGTCGACCTGAGCACCCCGAGCACCCGCAGCGGCACGTACTGGCTGCTCGCGGACTGCTGGAACATCGTCCGCCGCGGACTGACCCACTACCAGCGCCAGCCGGTCAACATCGCCTGGCAGCTGGGCTTCCCGATCCTGTCCGTGCTGATGTACGGCTATGTCTTCGGCAGCGCGATGAAGGTGCCGGGCGGCGGGGACTACAAGGACTTCCTGATGCCGGGCATGTTCGTGATGACCATGGCGTTCGGCTTCATCAACACCGCCACGGTCGTGGTGTACGACTCCACCAAGGGCGTCATCGACCGGTTCCGCTCGATGCCGATGGCGTCCTCGGCGGTGGTGGCCGGGCGCGGGGTCACCGATCTGATCGTCGCCTGCGCCGAGTTGGCGATCATGATGCTCACCGCACTGGCCATGGGCTGGCGGCCGGACGGGGGCCTCGGCTTCCTCGCCGCGTTCGGGCTGCTGCTCTGGCTGCGGTTCGCGCTGATCTGGATCGGCGTGTGGCTCGGCCTGCTCGTGCCCAACCCGGAGGCCGCGGGCGGCCTGTTCGCGGTCGCCTTCCCGCTGACGATGATCTCCAGCATCTTCGTCGCGCCGCAGCTGATGCCCGACTGGCTGGGCTGGGTGGCGGTCTGGAACCCGATCTCGTCCACGGCGGCGGCGACCCGCGAGCTGTTCGGCACGCCGGTCACCGGCGACACGTGGGTCGAGCAGCACGCGCTGCTGATGGCCGGGGTGTGGCCGGTGATCCTCACGGTGATCTTCCTGCCGCTCGCCGTACGAAGGTTCAAGAAGCTCAGCCGGTGACGAGGGCCGGGTCCGCGCACCTCCCGGAGTAACGACTGGCAGACGGTCGACACGGTGAAGGACGCGTACCTGGCGCTCGTCAAGGCCCCTGGGTTCGCGCCCGGCGGGCCCGGCACCGACCCGGGCGGCGGGCCCGGCGATCCCGGTGGGCCGGGCGAGCCGGGTGGGCCGGGTGGCCCGGGTGGCGGCGCGCCCGCCTGGGCGCGCCGGGGGCGGGGACGTGCCGGAGGCATGGCGACGTGACGCGGCGGTGAGGGGGCGCCCGGCGGTCGACAGGGTCACTGGCCCTGGGCGAGGGTGTGGGTATGGACAGCCAGATGATCTCCGTTCCGGGCGGGCAGGTGCGGCTGTCGGACCGGCGGACGCAGCGCAGTTGGCCGGTCGACGTCGCGCCCTTCCGCCTGTCGGTGTTCCCGGTCACCCAGGAGTGGTACGCCGACGTCACCGGCCGGCGGCCGAGCTCGGCCGCCGGCGACCGGCTGCCCGTCGAGGGCGTGTCCTGGTGGGACGCGGTGCGTTTCTGCAACGCCCTGTCCCGGCGGGAAGGGCTGACCCCCGCCTATCACCTGCCGGGCGACACCGGGACGGCCGACTGGGACACCTCCGCCGACGGGTACCGGCTGCCGACGGAGGCCGAGTGGGAGCACGCCTGCCGCGCCGGCAGCACGGGCCCGCGCTACGGCCGCCTCGACGACATCGCCTGGTACCGGGGGAACTCGGACGACGGGATCCACCCCGTGGGCGGCAAACAGCCCAACGCCTGGGGCCTCCACGACATGCTGGGCAACACCTGGGACTGGTGCTGGGACGTCTACGACCCCGAGGTCTACGGCACCTACCGGGTGCTCCGCGGCGGCGGCTGGTCCGACGAGCACTGGAGCTGCCGCGCGTCCGTACGGCGCCGCAGCCATCCGACGTTCCGGATCGACGACGTGGGGTTCCGCGTGGCGCGGACGCCCCGACCGGGGACGGGAACGGGCCGGCCGGGCTCCGCGGAACCGGCTTGACCCTCACGTTGCGTGAGGCCGGAGAGTCGGGTGCATGAGCGACCACTACAACGCGTTCGAGATCAGCCCCGTGCCCGCTCCCGGCCCGCACGCGGTTCCACCGGAGCCGTTCCGTGGCATCTACGGGATGCCCGCGTTCGTGACGATCCCCACGAGCGATCTGGCGGCGTCGGTGGAATTCTGGACGCGCGGGCTCGGCTTCATCGAACTGTTCAGCATCCCCGGCAGCGTGGTGCATCTGCGCAGGTGGGCGTTCCAGGACGTGCTCCTCGTCCCGACGGCGGGCGTCCCGGAGCGGGCACCGGCGATGAGCGTCAGCTTCGCGTGCGTGCTCAGCCAGATCGATTCCCTCGTCGAGAACTGCCGTGCGTTGCGCCCGGACTCGGTCGACGGTCCGCGGGACACCCCCTGGACCACCCGCGACGTGGAGGTGATCACCCCCGAGAACGCACGGATCGTCTTCACCGCGGCGCGGCCCGTCGACCCGGACAGTCAGGAAGCGCGGGACCTGGCCGCCGTCGGGATCACTCCACCGGACGTCCGGCGCGGCGACAATGAGGAGCATGCCTGACTCCACCGACACCGACGGCCTGACCGTCGGCCAGGTCTCCGCGCGGCTGGGCGTGACCGTCCGGGCACTGCACCACTGGGACGAGATCGGTCTGGCGCGGCCGTCGCTGCGCACGGCCGCCGGGTACCGGCTCTACACCGCCGGTGATCTGGAACGCCTGCACCGGATCGTCGTCTACCGCGAGATCGGCCTCGGCCTGGACAGGATCCAGGCCGTCCTGGACGACTCGACGGCGGACGTGCCCGGCGCCCTGCGCGCGCAGCGCGCCCAGGTCGCCGAGCGGATCGAGCGCCTCCAGCGGCTCGGCGCCGGACTGGACCGGATGATCGACGCCCACGAGCGCGGCGTGCTGCTCACCGCGGAGCAGCAGGCCGCGATCTTCGGCCCCCAGTGGGACCCGGACGGGCCCGCCCGGGCCCGCGAGCGCTACGGGGACACGACGCAGTGGCGGCAGTACGCCGAACGCTCGGCCTCTCGCACCCCGGAGGAATGGCAGGCCGTCGCCGACGAGGTGGCCGACCTCGACCGGGCCCTCGCGAAGGCGATGGACGCCGGTGTGGAACCCGGCAGCGAGGAGGCGAACCGGCTCGCCGGGCGGCACCGCGAGGTGTTCGCCTCGTACTTCCCCCTCAGCAGGCAGATGCAGGTCTGTCTCGGCCGCATGTACGAGGCCGATCCGGGCTTCGCCGCCCACTACGACGGCATCCGCCCCGGCCTCGCCGCGTGGTTCCGCCGCATCGTCGACGCCGACGCGCGCGCCCACGGCATCGACCCCGACACCGCGACCTGGCAGTAGCGGGGGCGATCGCGGAGGCCTGACGGAGGCCTAGGGGATGTCCGCTAGGGGGTGCCCGGCCCCGCCGCCTCCAGCCCCTTCGTCTTCCCCTGGCCCACCTGGGTCCGCACCGCCCCCATGCTCGCCGCGATGACCAGGGCGATCGCCGCGGCCTCCGGGGCGGTGAGGGCCTGGTCCAGGAGGAGGAAGCCGGCCGTCGCGGCGATGGCCGGCTCCAGGCTCATCAGGATCGCGAAGGTGGAGGCGGGCAGGCGGCGCAGGGCGAGGAGTTCGAGGGTGTAGGGCAGGACCGAGGAGAGCAGCGCCACCGCCGCGCCGAGGCCCAGCGTCACCGGGTCGGCGAGCTTCGCGCCCGACTCGGCGATGCCCAGCGGCAGGAACAGCACCGCGCCCACCGCCATCGCCAGGGCCAGCCCGTCCGCCTGCGGGAAGCGGCGGCCCGTGCGCGCGCTGAAGACGATGTAGGCCGCCCACATGGCGCCCGCCCCCAGGGCGAAGGCCGCTCCGGTGGGGTCGAGACCGTCGAAGCCTCCTCCGCCGAGGAGGAAGACACCGGCGAGGGCCAGGGCCGCCCACACGACGTTGATCGCGCGCCGGGACGCCAGCACCGACAGGGCGAGCGGGCCGAGGACCTCCAGGGTGACCGCGGGGCCCAGCGGGATACGGGCGACGGCCTGGTAGAAGAGGCCGTTCATCGCGGCCATGGTGATGCCGAAGACGACGACCGTGCCCCAGTCGGTGCGCGAGTGGCCGCGCAGTCGCGGGCGGCAGACCAGCAGCAGGACCACCGCCGCCACGAGCAGCCGCAGCGCGACCACCCCGAGGGCACCGGCCCGCGGCATCAGCGTCACCGCCAGCGCGCCGCCGAACTGCACGGAGATCCCGCCCGCGAGCACCAGGCCCAGGGGCCCGAGGGAACCGAGCCGGCCCGGACCGGCGGCCGGTGCGGCGGCGCCGGCGGCGGTGGTGGTCGCGGGCTGGGGCGTGGTGACGCTGTCGGGGGTGGTCACGGGCGGTCCTGGGGTCGTCGGCGCTGGTGCGGGGCGGCGTACACCGGCCTGCACGTGACGTACATCCCGGTGTACTGCACAGTCCAGGGTAATGGACCCGGTCAGGTGCGTGAAGCCCTTTTACCTCTGTCTCGGGGCGTGAGACGCCGAGTGGGCCGGAGACGCGGAGTGGCCGGACCCCGCCTCCTCAGCGGCGGGACAGATAAAGGTCGAACGCCTTGTAGAGGAGCCGGTTGAGGGGGAAGTCCCATTCGCCGAGGTACTCGACGGCCTCGCCGCCGGTGCCCACCTTGAAGCGGAGCAGGCCCAGCAGGTGGCTGGACTCCTCCAGGGTGTCGGTGATGCCGCGCAGGTCGTAGACCGCGGCGCCGAGCTCGTGGGCGTCGGTCATCATGCGCCACTGCAGGGCGCTGCTCGGCTGGACCTCGCGGCGGCGGCCGGTGGAGGCGCCGTAGGAGTACCAGACGTGGTCGCCGACGGTCAGCATCGTGGCCGCGGCGAGCGCCTCGCCGTCGTGGTAGGCGAGGTAGAGCCGCATCCGGTCCGGGTGCTCGGCGGTGAGCGCGTTCCACATGCGCTGGAAGTACGGCAGCGGGCGCGGGAGGAAACGATCCCGCTCGGCGGTCTCGCCGTACAGCTCGTGGAAGGCCGGCAGGTCCTCGTAGCCGCCGCGCACGACCTTCACGCCGGCCTTCTCCGCCTTCTTGATGTTGCGCCGCCACTGCTGGTTCAGGCCGTTGTGGATGTCGTCCAGCGAGCGTCCGGCGAACGGCACCTGGAAGACGTACCGGGGCTGGCCCGCGGCGAAGCCGCCCTCGCCGCCGGACTCGGTCTGCCGCCAGCCCATCCGGCGCAGGGCGTCCGCGACCTGCCCGGCGCGCGGTTCGTACGACGTCGCCCGTACGTCCCGCAGCCGCCGGGCGGCCGGGTCGGCGATGGCCGCCTTGACCGTCTCGGCGCTCCAGCGGCGCACCACGACCGGCGGGCCCATCCGCACCGCGAAGGCGCCGCGCCGCCGCAGGTGCGCGAGCATCGGCTCCAGCAGGCGCTCCAGCTCCGGCTCGTGCCAGTCGATCAGCGGGCCCTCGGGCAGATACGCGAGGTAGCGGCGCAGCCCCGGCAGCCGCGGGCCGGGCAGCGGGCGCAGCAGGACCAGTCCCGCGCCGACGAGCTGCCCGCCCGGGTCGAACCAGCCCAGGCTCTCCGCACGCCAGTCGGGCTTCACCTCGCCCCAGGACGGGATCTGCGTGTGGCTGGCGGAGGGGCGGGCCGAGACGAACGCCAGGTGCTCGTCGCGGGTGATCGGCTGGACGCGGACGCTCATGCGCGGGCTCCTTCGAGCAGCGGCCCTCGACGGGCAGTGTCTGGTCCCGCGAGCCTAGGAGCGGCCCCGGCCGTCCCCCGGCTCAGACACTCGGGTCCACCCATCGCATGGCCCGAACGCCTCAAGCACGCCGCGCACACCGACCAGGACGGCCGGGTGCCCACCGCCGTGTCCTGGCCGCGTACTCGCGTCGGCGTCAGTCCTCGTCCCCCGGCTCACCCTCACCCCCCACTCCCTCCAACGCTCCCTCCAACGCTCCCTCCAAGGCCCCCGCCAGCACCTCCGCCAAGTGCCTCCCGCGCACCCCCGCCAGCTGCTCCAGCTGTGTGCGGCAGGAGAAGCCGTCCGCCAGGACCAGCGTGCCGTCCGGGGCGTCGCGTACGGACGGCAGGAGCTGTTCCTCCGCGCAGGCGGTGGACACCTCGTAGTGGCCCTTCTCGAAGCCGAAGTCGCCCGCGAGGCCGCAGCAGCCGCCGCTCAGTTCGCCGGAGAGCCGCGCGGCCCGGCGCAGCCGGCGGTCGGCGGCGTCGCCCAGCACCGCGTGCTGGTGGCAGTGGGTCTGGCCGGCCACCGGACGGTCCACACGCGGCGGTGTCCAGCCGGGGGCGTGGCGCTCCAGCGTCTCCGCGAACGTGAGGACCTGCGCGGCGAGGCGGGCCGCACGCGGGTCGTCGTGCAGCAGCTCGGGCACGTCCGTGCGCAGGGCCGCGGCGCAGCTCGGCTCCAGGACCACCACCGGGGCGTCGGTCTCCAGCACCGGTTCCATCAGGTCGAGCGTGCGGCGCAGGACGGCCCGGGCCCGGTCGAGCTGGCCGGTCGAGATGTACGTCAGCCCGCAGCAGACGCGGCCCCGGCCCCGCAGCAGCGACAGCGGATCGAGGGCGACCGTCCGGCCGTCGCCCACCGGGGGTTTCTCCAGCCGCACGGTCGGCGGCAGCGCCACCCGCAGCCCGGCCGCCTCCAGCACCCGCACGGCGGCCTGCCCCACGGACGGCGAGAGGTGCTCGGTGAAGGTGTCGGGCCAGAGCACGACCAGCTCGCCGTCGGCGGAGGGCCGGTGCGCGGGGTCGCCGTCGGCGGCGGGCGGGTGCGTGGGTTCGCCGTCGGCGGCGGGCGGGTGCGTGGGTTCGCCGTCGGCGGCGGGCGGGTGCGTGGGTTCGCCGTCGGCGGCCGGCCGGTACGCGGGCTTGCCGTCACCGGCGGGCCGGTACGCGGGCTTGCCGTCACCCGAGGGCCGGTGCGCGCGACGCCGTTCCCACCACCGGCTGAACGTCCGCGACGCCACCCGCGGGATCTCCCGCTCCGGCGCGATCCCGGCCAGCCGCTTGGCCAGCCACGCGAGGGGCCGCAGCCCCGACAGCGCGTTGACCAGCCACGCCGTGCGCGTACGCGCCACCGCCCGGAGCCACACCGGCAGCCATCCCATGGCGTAGTGCGCGGCGGGCCGGCGCCGCCCGGCGTAGTGGTGGTGCAGGAACTCCGCCTTGTACGTGGCCATGTCGACTCCGACCGGGCAGTCCGAGCGGCAACCCTTGCAGGACAGGCACAGGTCCAGCGCGTCCCGCACCTCCGTCGAGCGCCAGCCGTCGGTCACCACCTCACCGGCGAGCATCTCGTGCAGCAGCCGGGCGCGCCCGCGCGTGGAGTGCTCCTCCGCGCCGGTCGCCCGGAAGGACGGGCACATGACGCCCGAGCCGGACACCGACGTCGTACGGCACTTGGCGACGCCCACGCAGCGCCGCACCGCCGCCGAGAAGTCGCCGCCGTCGGCGGGGTAGCCGAAGGCGACGTCGACGGGCTCGCGCGGCAGGACGGAGAAGCGCAGGCCTGTGTCCAGGGGCGCGGGCCGCACCAGCATCCCGGGGTTGAGCAGGTCGTCCGGATCCCACACGCCCTTCACCCGCTCGAACAGGCCCACCGTCTCCGCGCCGTACATCCTGGGCAGCAGCTCCGCGCGCGCCTGCCCGTCCCCGTGCTCCCCGGACAGCGATCCGCCGTGCGCCACCACCAGCTCCGCGAGCTCCTCCGAGAAGCGGCGGAAGCGGGCGACCCCCGCCTCCGTCAGCAGGTCGAAGTCGATCCGCACGTGGATGCAGCCGTCCCCGAAGTGCCCGTACGGCGTGCCGCGCAGCCCGTGCGCCGCCATCAGCGCCCGGAAGTCCCGCAGATACGCGCCCAGCCGGGCGGGCGGCACCGCGCAGTCCTCCCACCCCGGCCACGCCTCCGTCCCGTCGGGCATGCGCGTCGCCGTGCCGCTCGCGTCCTCCCGGATCCGCCACAGCGCGCGCTGTCCGGCGGGATCGGTGACCACCAGCGCGTCCAGGACGTCGGCGGCCCGCACGATCGCCTCCGCACGCGCGCGTGCCTCCGCCGCCGACTCCCCGCCGGTCTCGACGAACAGCCAGGCCCCGCCCCGGGGGAGCGCGGCCGCCGACGGCACCAGGTCCGCCGCCATGCCCTCCACGGTCAGCGGCGACAGCGGCAGCAGCCCGGCCGCGGCCTCCGCGGCCGCGCTCTCGTCGGCGTACCCGAGCACGGCCAGGGCACGCGCGCGGGGCGCCTCGACCAGGCGTACGACCGCCTCCGTCAGCACGCCGAGCGTGCCCTCGGAGCCGCAGAAGGAGCGGGCCACGTCGGCGCCCCGCTCGGGCAGCAGGGCGTCCAGCGCGTATCCGGAGATGCGGCGGGGCAGGTCCGGAAAGCCCGTGCGCAGCCGGGCCAGGTCGCCCTCCACCAGGGCCCGCAGGCCGTCCGGGGCCCCGGCCCAGTCCCGCCCGAGCCGCAGCCGCTCGCCGCGGGCGGTGACGACGTCCAGCTCGCGCACGCTGTCGGCGGTCGTGCCCCACGCCACCGAGTGCGAGCCGCAGGAGTTGTTGCCGATCATGCCGCCGAGCGTGCACCGGCTGTGCGTCGAGGGATCCGGCCCGAACCGCAGTCCGTGCGGGGCGGCGGCCTCCTGGAGCCGGTCGAGCACCAGCCCCGGCTGCACCACCGCCGTCCGCGCCCCGGGATCCAGGGCGAGCAGCCGGTTCATGTGCCGGGTGAAGTCCAGCACCACGCCGGTGCCCGTCGCCTGCCCGGCGATGGACGTGCCCCCGCCGCGCGGCACCACCGGCACGCCCCGCCGCCGGCACACCTCCAGCACCGCCGCGACGTCGTCGGCGTCCCTGGGCGCCACGACCCCGTACGGCACCCGCCGGTAGTTGGACGCGTCCATGGTGACCAGCGCGCGGTCCAGGGCACCGAACCCCACGTCTCCCCGGACGGCCGCGCGCAACTCGCCCTCGAGAGCCGTCAGATCCCTGCCGTGCGGAAGATCCGTCATGCCTCCAGCATGCACGCGAGCACCGACGGTGATGCCGTCGCGGCCGGCGCCCCGGCGCGGCACCGTCCACGACGCGTCTCATCCGACGGACGACGTTTCGCCCAGGTTTCTGGAAACGGCTACGCTCCCCTCCGTGGCTGAGATCCGGATTCCCTCTGACATCAAGCCCGCGGACGGACGTTTCGGCGCGGGTCCCTCCAAGGTGCGGACGGAGGCGCTGGACGCCCTCGCCGCCACCGGCACCTCCCTCATGGGCACCTCCCACCGCCAGGCTCCCGTCAAGAACCTGGTCGGCCAGGTGCGCGAGGGCATCCGCGAGCTGTTCCAGCTCCCCGACGGCTACGAGGTGGTCCTCGGCAACGGCGGCTCCACCGCGTTCTGGGACATCGCGACGCACGGCCTGATCGAGAACAGGTCGCAGCACCTCACGTTCGGCGAGTTCTCCTCCAAGTTCGCCAAGGCCGCGGGGCTCGCCCCGTGGCTGGCCGAGCCGGACGTCATCTCCGCCGACCCGGGCACGCATCCCGAGCCGGTCGCCGAGGCGGGCGTGGACGTCTACGCGTTCACCCACAACGAGACCTCGACCGGTGTCGCCATGCCGATCAAGCGCGTGGCCGGCGCCGACGAGGGCGCCCTGGTGCTGGTGGACGCCACGTCCGGCGCCGGCGGCCTGCCCGTCGACGTCAGCGAGACCGACGTCTACTACTTCGCCCCGCAGAAGTCCTTCGCCTCCGACGGCGGCCTGTGGATCGGCGTCTTCTCCCCGGCCGCGATCGAGCGCGCCGAGCGGATCCACGCCTCCGGCCGCCACGTCCCGGAGTTCTTCTCGCTGCCGACGGCGATCGACAACTCCCGCAAGAACCAGACGTACAACACCCCGGCCCTCGCCACGCTGTTCCTGCTGAACCAGCAGCTGGAGTGGATCAACGGCCAGGGCGGCCTGGACTGGTCGGTCCGCCGCACGGCCACCTCCGCGCGGACCCTGTACGGCTGGGCCGAGGACATCAAGTACGCCAACCCGTTCGTCACCGACCCGGCCAAGCGCTCGCAGGTCATCGGCACGATCGACTTCACGGACGAGGTCGACGCCGCCGCCGTCGCCAAGGTCCTGCGCGCCAACGGCATCGTCGACACCGAGCCGTACCGCAAGCTCGGCCGCAACCAGCTGCGCGTGGCGATGTTCCCGGCGATCGACCCGGCGGACATCGAGGCCCTGACCAAGTGCGTCGACTACGTGATCGAGAAGCTCTGACCCTTCCCGCGTACGTGACCGAGGGCGCCCCGCGTGTGCGGGGCGCCCTCGCTCGTGCTCAGGCCGCCGCGCCCCGGCCGAACACCTCGAACAGCCGGGTCAGGCTGTCCTCCTCGTAGCCCTCCGCCGCCGCGCGCCGGAAGGTCTCCAGCACCGCGGCGGGCAGCGCCGGGTCCGCGCCCGAGTCGCGCGTCGTGTGCACGACGTGGTCCAGGCTCGCCACGGCCATCGAGATCCGCTCGACGTCCCCCGCGTGCCGCCCCGCCTCGATCCGCGGCGTGTAGAAGTCGAGGAACTGGCCCATCCCGCCCAGCGTCCCGGCCGCGTACGGCGTGATCTCGGAGGGCTTGATGCCGTTGGCGTCCGCCAGTGCCAGCATGTGCAGCCAGGCGGTGAGGGTGGTCCAGAAGAGGTCCATCTGGAGCTGGTAGTAGAGCGCGGCCAGGCCCGGGTCCTCGCCCCGGTAGTCGGTGCCGGTGAGGACCTCCAGGACGTCCTCGTACTGCTCGAAGAGGTCCCGCGGGCCGCTGTAGAAGGTGTCGAACTCCTTCGAGCCGATGCCGGACGGCGGTGTCTGGACCCCGCCGGTGAGATGGCGCGCCCCGTGCCGTGCCGCCCAGGCCGCCCCCGCGCGGGTCCTGGCGGGCGTGTCCGAGCTGAGATTGACCAGGACGCGGCCCTCCAGCGCAGCGGCGGCGGGCTCCAGCACGGCGTACATCGCGGCGTAGTCGGTCAGGCTCAGCACGACCACCTCGTTGGCGGTCAGCGCCTCCTCGACGGTGGCGGCGCGCACCGCGCCCCGGGCCACCAGTTCGTCGGCGCGGCCCGGGGTGCGGTTCCAGACGGTCACCCGGTAGCCGGCGTCCAGATAGGCAGCGGCCATGGCGCGGCCCATGGGGCCGAGGCCGATGACGGTCACGGACTTGTTCACGGAGATCCCCCTCAGTTCACGGAACGGACGACGGGAGCGCACGTCGACTAGAACGAACGCTCTATCCAGAGAGGAACGTAGCACAGCGACTAGAGCGATCGCTCTAGCCCGGTAAGGTGGTGGCGTGAAGACGAAGGCCCCGCACGACCTGGACACCGCAGGCACCCGCGAGCGGATCGTCCGTACGGCGTCCCGCCTGATGCAGCGCCAGGGCTACGAGGGCACCGGCATCAAGCAGATCTCCCGCGAGGCCGGGGCGACGCTCGGCTCGGTCTACCACTTCTTCCCCGGCGGCAAGCAGGAGCTCGGCACGGCCGCCGTACGGCTCGGCGACGAGGAGTTCACCGAGCTGCTGCGCGAGACCCTCGACGCCGAGCCGGACCCGGAGAAGGCCCTGCTCGCCCTCACCACGTCCCTCGTCGACGGGCTGCGCGACTCCGACTGGCTCGACGGCTGCCCGGTCACCTCCACCGCCGTGGGCACGGCGGCCGGCGCCCCCGGCATCCAGCAGGCGGCGGCCGAGGCGTTCGCGCGCTGGCGCGCAGTGGTCGCCGGGAAGCTCGTCGCCGCGGGCTTCGCCGCCCCGGACGCCGAGGAGCTGGCCCACACGGTGATCGCCACCCTGGAGGGCGCCGAACTGGCCGCCCAGGTCGCCCGCAGCGCGACGCCGCTGGAGGTGGCGGGCCGCCATCTGGCACGCCTGATCGCCTCGTACCGGAACGGCTGATCACCTCGTACCGGAACGGCTGATCGCCTCATACCGGAACGGCTGATCCCGCCGCTGGAGCAGGTGCTTCCCCTCTCCGGCCCGGCCGCCATATTTTCATGCAAGCAAGCTTGATTGTTTCCGGCCGCGCTGCCATGCTCCTCAGCACGCCGCACCACCCCGCACACCGCAGTGCCCCGAGGGGAGCGCCCGTGTCCGATCCGACGTCCGTGATCGACGACCTGCGCCGGGAGAGCGAGGAACTCGACGGCCTCGTCGCCGCCTTGAGCGCCCGGCGCTGGACGCTCGCGACCCCCGCACCCGGCTGGACCGTGGCCCACCAGATCGCCCACCTCGCCTGGACCGACCGCTCGGCCCTGCTCGCCGTCACGGACGCCGACGGCTTCCGCGCCCTGGTCGAGAAGGCCCTCGCCGCGCCGCACTCCTTCGTCGACGAGGGCGCCGAGGAGGACGCCGGACTCCCGCCCGCCGCCCTGCTCGCCCGCTGGCGCGAGGGTCGTACGGCACTGGAGAAGGCACTGCGGGCCGCCCCGCCCAAGGCGCGCTTCCCCTGGTACGGGCCACCCATGTCGGCCGCCTCCATGGCGACGGCCCGCCTCATGGAGACCTGGGCCCATGGCCAGGACGTCGCCGACGCCCTGGGTGTGGTGCGCCCACCCACCGACCGGCTTCGGCATGTGGCCTGGCTCGGGGTGAGAACCCGGGACTTCGCCTACGGCGTGCACGGACTGACCCCGCCCACCGACCCCTTCCGCGTCCAACTCCACGCCCCCTCCGGCGACCTGTGGACGTACGGCCCCGAGGACGCCCCGCAGTCCGTCATCGGCCCCGCCCTCGACTTCTGCCTCCTGGTCACCCGGCGCGCCCACCGCGCCGACCTCGCCCTGCGCGCCGACGGCCCCGACGCCGACCGCTGGCTGGACATCGCCCAGGCCTTCGCGGGACCACCGGGAGGCGGCCGCCCGCCGAAGGGAGCCGCCTCGTGACGACCTCGCGCACCGCTGCGGCGGGTCGCCCGGTGCGGCCCCTGCGCATCGGCAACGCCTCCGGCTTCTACGGCGACCGCTTCGACGCCCTGCGCGAGATGCTCACCGGCGGCGAACTCGACGTCCTCACCGGCGACTACCTCGCCGAGCTGACCATGCTCATCCTCGGCCGGGACCGGCTGAAGGACCCGGACGCCGGATACGCCCGCACCTTCCTGCGGCAGCTGGAGGAGTGCCTCGGCCTCGCGCACGAGCGGGACGTGAAGATCGTCACCAACGCGGGCGGGCTCAACCCGGCCGGACTCGCCGACGCCGTACGGCGGTTGGCCGACCGGCTGGGCATCCCCGTGCGCGTCGCCCATGTGGAGGGCGACGACCTCACCGCCGCGCACCCGGGGAGCCTCGCCGCCCACGCCTACCTCGGCGGCTTCGGCATCGCGGCCTGTCTGCGGGAGGGCGCCGACCTCGTGGTGACCGGGCGCGTGACGGACGCCGCCCTGGTCACCGGGCCCGCCGCCGCCCACTTCGGCTGGTCCCCGGCGGACCACGACCGGCTCGCGGGCGCCGTCGTCGCCGGGCACGTCCTGGAGTGCGGGACGCAGGCCACCGGCGGCAACTACGCCTTCTTCCGCGACGGCGACGTCCGCCGCCCCGGCTTCCCGCTCGCCGAACTCCACGAGGACGGCGGCTGCGTCATCACCAAACACCCCGGCACCGGCGGCTTCGTCGACACCGGCACGGTCACCGCCCAGTTGCTGTACGAGACGGCCGGTGCCCGGTACGCCGGGCCGGACGTCACCGCCCGGCTGGACACCGTGCGGCTCGGCCAGGACGGGCCGGACCGGGTGCGGATCGAGGGCGTGCGCGGCGAGGCGCCCCCGCCCACCCTCAAGGTCGGGCTCAACAGGCTCGGCGGCTTCCGCAACGAGGTCGTCTTCGTGCTCACCGGCCTCGACATCGAGGCCAAGGCCGACTTGGTGCGGGAGCAGATGGAGCCCGTGCTGCGGGAAGTCGCGGATGTCCGCTGGGAGTTGGCCCGCACCGACCGGTCCGACGCCGGCACCGAGGAGACCGCGAGCGCGCTGCTGCGGCTCGTCGTACGGGACCCGGACCAGCAGGCCGTCGGACGGGCGCTGAGCGGGGCCGCCGTGGAGCTGGCCCTGGCGAGCTACCCCGGCTTCCATGTGCTGGCGCCACCAGGGAAGGGCGCGCCCTATGGGGTGTTCGAGGATGTGTACGTCCCCCATGGCGCGGTCGACCATGTGGCCGTCCTCCAGGACGGACGCCGGGTCACGGTGCCCCCGCCCCAGGACACCCGCGTCCTCGACGACGTCCCGGAACCGCCCCTGCCGGAGCCGCTGCCGCCCGGACCGTGCCGCGGCGCCCCGCTCGGGCTCGTCGCCGGGGCCCGCAGCGGCGACAAGGGCGGGAACGCCAACGTCGGCGTCTGGGCCCGCTCGGACGCCGCCTGGCGCTGGCTCGCCCACGAGCTGACCGTCGAACGGTTCCGGGAGCTGATCCCCGAGAGCCGCGAGCTGACCGTCGTACGGCACGTGCTGCCGAACCTGCGCGCCCTGAACTTCGTCGTCGAGCGGATCCTCGGCGCCGGTGTCGCCGCCCAGCACCGCTTCGACCCGCAGGCCAAGGCCCTCGGCGAATGGCTGCGCTCCCGCCACCTGGAGATACCGGAGGCCCTGCTGTGACCGTCCTGACCTCCGCGCTCGACCCCCACAGCCCCGAACACCGGGCCAACCGGGAGGCGATGCTCGCCAAGCTCGCCGCACTCGACGCCGAGCACGCCAAGGCCCTCGCGGGCGGCGGCGCGAAGTACGTCGAGAGGCACCGCGGGCGCGGCAAACTCCTCGCCCGTGAACGCATCGAGCTGCTCCTCGACCCCGACACGCCCTTCCTGGAACTGTCCCCGCTGGCCGCCTGGGGCAGCGACTACACCGTCGGCGCGTCCCTCGTCACCGGCATCGGGGTCGTCGAGGGCGTCGAATGCCTGATCACCGCCAACGACCCGACCGTACGCGGCGGAGCGAGCAACCCCTGGTCCCTGAAGAAGGCCCTGCGCGCGAACGACATCGCGCTCGCCAACCGGCTGCCCTGCATCAGCCTGGTGGAGTCCGGCGGCGCCGACCTGCCCTCCCAGAAGGAGATCTTCATCCCCGGGGGTGCCATCTTCCGGGACCTCACCCGGCTGTCGGCCGCCGGCATCCCGACCGTCGCGGTCGTCTTCGGCAACTCCACCGCCGGCGGCGCCTACGTCCCCGGCATGTCCGACCACGTGATCATGGTCAAGGAGCGGGCCAAGGTGTTCCTGGGCGGCCCGCCGCTGGTGAAGATGGCGACCGGCGAGGAGAGCGACGACGAGTCCCTGGGCGGCGCCGAGATGCACGCGCGCACCTCGGGCCTCGCCGACCACTTCGCCGCCGACGAGCACGACGCGCTGCGCCAGGCCCGCCGCGTGGTCGCCCGCCTCAACCACCGCAAGGCGTACGACGATCCGGGTCCGGCCGAGCCGCCCGAGTACGACGCCGACGAGCTCCTCGGCATCGTCCCCGGCGACCTGAAAAGCCCCTTCGACCCGCGCGAGGTCATCGCCCGGATCGTCGACGCCTCCGACTTCGACGAGTTCAAGCCGCTGTACGGGACGAGCCTGACGACCGGCTGGGCCGGCCTCCACGGCTATCCCGTGGGAGTGCTGGCGAACGCCCGGGGCGTGCTCTTCAGCGAGGAGTCCCAGAAGGCCGCCCAGTTCATCCAGCTCGCCAACCAGCGCGACATCCCGCTGCTCTTCCTGCACAACACCACCGGCTACATGGTCGGCAAGGAGTACGAGCAGGGCGGCATCATCAAGCACGGCGCGATGATGATCAACGCCGTGTCCAATTCGAAGGTGCCGCACCTGTCGGTCCTCATGGGCGCCTCCTACGGCGCCGGCCACTACGGCATGTGCGGTCGCGCCTACGACCCCCGCTTCCTCTTCGCCTGGCCGAGCGCCAAGTCGGCCGTCATGGGCCCCCAGCAGCTCGCCGGCGTGCTGTCGATCGTCGCCCGCCAGTCCGCCGCCGCCAAGGGACAGCCCTACGACGACGAGTCGGACGCCGCGCTGCGCGCCATGGTCGAGCAGCAGATCGAGTCCGAGTCGCTGCCGATGTTCCTCTCCGGGCGGCTCTACGACGACGGCGTCATCGACCCGCGCGACACCCGCACCGTCCTCGGCCTGTGCCTGTCCGCGATCCACACCGCCCCCTACGAGGGCGCCCGCGGCGGCTTCGGCGTCTTCCGGATGTGAGGAACCCTCAGTGATCACTTCTGTGCTGGTCGCCAACCGGGGCGAGATAGCCTGCCGCGTCTTCCGCACCTGCCGCGAACTGGGCATCCGCACGGTCGCCGTGCACTCGGACGCCGACGCGAACGCCCTCCACGCGCGCGTGGCCGACGCGAGCGTACGCCTCCCGGGGGAGGCGCCCGCCGACACCTACCTGCGCGGCGACCTCATCGTGAAGGCGGCCGTCGCGGCCGGAGCGGACGCCGTGCACCCCGGCTACGGCTTCCTCTCCGAGAACGCCGCCTTCGCCCGGGCCGTCCTGGACGCGGGCCTGGTCTGGATCGGTCCGCCCCCGTCCGCGATCGAGGCGATGGCGTCCAAGACCCGCGCCAAGCAGCTCATGGGCATCGAGCCCCTCACCGAGGTCACCGAGGCCGACCTGCCCGTGCTGGTGAAGGCGGCGGCGGGCGGCGGCGGCCGCGGCATGCGCGTCGTACGGCACCTCGCGGACCTGGACGCCGAACTGGCCGCCGCCCGCGCCGAAGCGGCGAGCGCCTTCGGCGACGGCGAGGTCTTCGTCGAGCCGTACGTCGAGAACGGCCGCCACGTCGAGGTGCAGGTCCTCGCCGACACCCACGGCACCGTCTGGCCGCTCGGCACCCGCGACTGCTCCCTCCAGCGCCGCCACCAGAAGGTGATCGAGGAGGCCCCGGCCCCCGGCCTCCCCGCCGAACCGGAGGCGGAACTGCACGCCCTCGCCGTCCGGGCCGCCCGGGCCGTCGACTACGTGGGCGCCGGCACGGTCGAGTTCCTCGTCGCCGGCGGCAGGGCCCACTTCCTGGAGATGAACACCCGCCTCCAGGTCGAACACCCCGTCACCGAGGCCGTGTTCGGCGTCGACCTGGTCGCGGAGCAGATCCGTATCGCCGAGGGCCACGCCCTCGACCCCGACCCGCCCCGAGCGCGGGGCCACGCCGTGGAGGCCCGCCTGTACGCCGAGGACCCCGCCCGCGACTGGGCCCCGCAGACCGGCCGCCTGCACCGCCTCGCCCTGCCCGAAGGCATCCGCCTCGACACCGGCTACACCGACGGCGACGACATCGGCGTCCACTACGACCCCATGATCGCCAAGGCCGTGGTCCACGCCCCCACCCGCGCGGAGGCCGTCCGCAAGCTCGCCTCGGCCCTGGAACGGGCAGCGATCCACGGCCCCGTCACCAACCGCGACCTCCTGGTCCGCTCCCTGCGCCACCCGGAGTTCATCGCGGCCCGCATGGACACCGGCTTCTACGACCGCCACCTCCCGGACCTCACCGAGCCGTCCCCCGACCCGCACGCCCCCCTGGCCGCCGCCCTCGCCGACGCCCACGCCCGCTCCCGCCCGGGCTTCGGGGGCTGGCGCAACGTCCCCTCCCAGCCGCAGACCAAGCGCTACCTGATGGCGGGGGAGGAGCACGAGGCCCGCTACCGGCACACCAGGCAGGGCCTGGAGGCGGACGGGGTGGGCGTGGTGCACGCCGAGGCCGGTCTCGTGATCCTCGAAGTGGACGGCGTCCGGCGCCGCTTCGAGGTCTCCCGCCACGGCGACCAGGTCTACGTCAACACCACCGCCCTGACGGCCCTGCCCCGCTTCCCCGACCCCACCGCCCAGCACGCCCCCGGCTCCCTCCTGGCCCCCATGCCGGGCACGGTCGTCCGCGTCGCCGACGGCCTCACGGCAGGCGCCCCCGTGAAGGCGGGCGACCCCCTCCTCTGGCTGGAGGCGATGAAGATGCAGCACAAGATCACGGCGCCGGTGACGGGAACGCTTACCTCATTGCCGGTCGCACCCGGTCAGCAGGTCGAGCCGGGGATGTTGCTGGCGGTTGTGCAGGAGGCCTGAAGGGGCGCGGGGCTGTATCGACATGCGGCTCCGCCGCGTGAGCGCGCCCGGCCACACACGACCCGCACCCGAAAGGACTCCGATGGACACCGAGGACCACAAAGCCCTACGAGAAGCCGTCGCCGCCCTCGGCAAACGCCACGGCCGCGAAGGCGACCCCGCACAACTCTGGTCGGAAGCAGGCAAACTCGGCTACCTGGGCGTCAACCTGCCGGAGGTACACGGCGGTGGAGGCGGCGGCATCTCCGAACTCTCCATCGTCCTGGAGGAACTCGGCGCGGCCGGCTGCCCCCTGCTCATGCTGGTGGTCTCACCGGCCATCTGCGGCACGGTCATAGCCCGCTTCGGCACAGCGGCACAAAAAGAAACCTGGCTCCCGGGCCTGGCCGACGGCACCCGCCGGATGGCCTTCGGCATCACCGAACCCGACGCCGGTTCCAACTCCCACCGCATCACCACCACGGCCCGCCGCGACCAGGACACCGGAGGCTGGCTCCTCACCGGCCGCAAGGTCTTCATCTCCGGCGTCGACATCGCGGACGCGACCCTCATCGTCGGCCGCACCGAGGACGCCCGCACCGGCCGCCTCAAGCCGTGCCTGTTCATCGTCCCGCGCGACACCCCGGGCTTCACCCGCCGCCCCATCGACATGGAACTCAGCGCCGCCGAGAAGCAGTTCGAACTCGTCCTGGACGACGTACGCCTGCCCGCCGACGCCCTCGTCGGCGACGAGGACGCGGGCCTCCTCCAGCTCTTCGCCGGACTCAACCCCGAACGCATCATGACGGCCGCCTTCGCGATCGGCATGGGCCGCTACGCCCTCTCCAAAGCCGTCGAGTACGCCCGCGACCGCACCGTCTGGAACACCCCCATCGGCGCCCACCAGGCCATCGCCCACCCCCTCGCCCAGGCGCACATCGACCTCGAACTCGCCCGCCTGATGATGCAGAAGGCGGCCGCCCACTACGACGCCGGCGACGACATGGGCGCCGGAGAGGCCGCCAACATGGCCAAGTACGCCGCCGGTGAGGCCTGCGTGAAGGCAGTCGACCAGGCCGTGCACACCCTCGGCGGCAACGGCCTCACCCGCGAGTACGGCCTGGCGCGGCTGATAACGGCCGCGCGCGTGGCTCGTATTGCCCCGGTCAGCCGGGAGATGATTCTCAACTACGTCTCCCACCAGACCCTGGGCCTGCCCAAGTCGTACTGAGACGGCCCGCGCCGCGAGGAGGAACCAGCCATGTTCCGCAGCGAGTACGCAGACGTCCCGCCCGTCGACCTCCCCATCCACGACGCCGTCCTGGCCCGGGCCGCCGAGTTCGGCGACATCCCGGCCCTCGTCGACGGCACCGACGGCACCACCCTCTCGTACGAGCAGGTGGACCGGTTCCACCGGCGCGTCGCCGCCGCCCTCGCCGAGGCCGGCGTCCGCAAGGGCGATGTCCTCGCCCTGCACAGCCCCAACACCGTCGCCTTCCCCACCGCGTTCTACGCCGCCACGCGCGCGGGTGCCACCGTCACCACCGTGCACCCCCTCGCCACCGCCCAGGAGTTCGCCAAGCAGCTCACCGACTCCGCGGCCCGCTGGATCATCACCGTCTCCCCCCTCCTCGACATCGCCCGCCGGGCCGCCGAACTCGCGGGCGGCGTCCGCGAGATCTTCGTGTGCGACAGCGCGACCGGCCACCGCTCCCTGATCGACATGCTGGCCACCACCGCCCCCGAGCCGCGCGTCGACGTCGACCCCGCCGAGGACATCGCGGCCCTGCCGTACTCCTCCGGGACCACCGGCACCCCCAAGGGCGTGATGCTCACCCACCGGCAGATCGCCACCAACCTCGCGCAGCTCCACCCGGCGATACCCGCCGGCCCGGGAGACCGCGTCCTGGCGGTCCTGCCCTTCTTCCACATCTACGGCCTCACCGCCCTGATGAACGCCCCCCTGCGGCAGGGCGCCACGGTCGTCGTCCTGCCCCGCTTCGACCTGGAGCAGTTCCTCGCGGCCATCCAGAACCACCGCATCACCGCCCTGTACGTGGCCCCGCCGATCGTCCTCGCCCTCGCCAAGCACCCGGCCGTCGCGCAGTACGACCTGTCGTCCCTGAAGTACATCGTCAGCGCCGCCGCACCCCTGGACGCCCGCCTCGCCGCCGCCTGCTCCCAACGCCTCGGCCTGCCGCCCGTCGGCCAGGCCTACGGCATGACGGAACTGTCGCCCGGCACCCACGTCGTCCCCCTGGCCGCCATGCGCGAGGCACCCCCCGGCACGGTCGGCAAGCTCATCGCCGGCACCGAGATGCGGATCGTCTCCCTCGACGACCCCGGCAAGGACCTCCCCGCCGGCGAATCCGGCGAGATCCTCATCCGCGGCCCCCAGATCATGAAGGGCTACCTCGATCGCCCCGACGCCACCGCCGCGATGATCGACACCGACGGCTGGCTGCACACCGGGGACGTGGGCCACGTGGACCAGGACGGCTGGCTGTTCATCGTCGACCGCGTCAAGGAACTCATCAAGTACAAGGGCTTCCAGGTCGCCCCCGCCGAACTCGAAGCCCTGCTCCTCACCCACCCCGGCATCGCCGACGCCGCCGTCATCGGCACCCGCGACGACGACGGCAACGAGATCCCGCACGCCTACGTGGTCCGCCAGCCCACCGCCACCGATCTCCCCGAGGCCGAGATCATGATGTACGTCGCCGAGCGCGTCGCCCCCTACAAGCGGATCCGGCGCGTCACCTTCATCGACGGCGTCCCCCGCGCGGCCTCCGGGAAGATCCTCCGCCGACAGCTCAGGGAGCGCGCATGACCCTCATCGGCCGCACGCGCGCGCGTGCCGTGGAAACCCTCTCCCTCGACTCGCCCCACAACCGCAACGCCCTGTCGGCGGCCCTGGTCGCCGACCTCGCCGAGGCGCTCACGGACGCCGGCAAGGACCCCGGCGTCCGCGCCGTCGTCCTCACCCACACCGGCAACACCTTCAGCGCCGGCGCCGACCTCAAGGACCCCCCGCCCCCCGAGGCGCTGGTCGCCCTGCTCCGGCAGATCGTCGAACTGCCCCAACCGGTCGTCGCCCGCGTCACCGGCCACGTCCGCGCCGGCGGCCTCGGCCTCCTGGCCGCCTGCGACATCGCCGTCGCCTCCACCGAGGCCACCTTCGCCTTCACCGAGGTCCGCATCGGCGTCGCCCCCGCCGTCATCTCCCTGCCCCTGCTCCCGCGCGCGGACCCGCGCGCCCTGTCCCGCTACTACCTCACCGGCGAGCGCTTCGACGCCGCGGCGGCGACCACGGCGGGCCTGCTCACCACCCACGCCGACGACGTCGACTCCGCCCTGGCGCCCGTCCTGGACGGCCTGCGCCGATCCGCCCCCGACGCCCTGGCCGAGACGAAACGGCTGCTCACGACTAGGGTGCTGGAAGCCTTCGAACGGGACGCGGCCGGCCTGACCGCGCTCTCGGCCCGGCTGTTCTCCTCCCCGCAGGCACGCGAGGGAATGACGGCCTTCCTCGAACGACGGGATCCGGCATGGGTGGTGTGAGCACGGTCGACCGTGCGGAAAGAGTCCCCAAGCAGGACCGCAGCCGGGCCACCCGGCAGCGGCTCCTGGAAGCCGCCGTGGCCTGCCTCGCCGAACACGGCTGGGCCGGCTCCACCGTCTCCGTCGTCGCCGAACGCGCCGGCGTCTCCCGCGGCGCCGCCCAGCACCACTTCCCGACCCGCGAGGACCTCTTCACGGCCGCCGTCGAATACGTCGCCGAGGAACGCTCCACGGCCCTGCGCGCCCTCTTCCCCGACGGCGCGGCCGGCGACCGCCGCGCGGTCGTGGCGGCCCTGGTCGACCTCTACACCGGGCCGCTGTTCCGCGCCGCCCTCCACCTCTGGGTCGCCGCCTCCAACGAGGAACAGCTCCGCCCCCGCGTCACCGAACTCGAATCCCGCGTCGGCCGCGAGACCCACCGCATCGCGGTCGACCTGCTCTCCGCCGACGAATCCGTCCCCGGCGTCCGCGAAACGGTCCAGGGCCTCCTCGACATGGCCCGCGGCCTCGGCCTCGCCAACCTCCTCACCGACGACGCGGCGCGGCGGGAACGCGTGGTGGCCCAGTGGGCGGACCTGCTGGACGACGCGCTGGGCTGAGAGCGCTGTCAATGGCGGGGCCACGGTTCCGGCAAGGTCTGACGCCCGGCCCCGTCACGGACTGAGCCGCTCCACCCGCCAGCTCCCGTCCGGCCGCTCCACGTACCGCAACCGGTCGTGCAGCCGGTTCTCGCGGCCCTGCCAGAACTCCACCGTCTGCGGCGCCACCCGGAAACCGCCCCAGTGCGGCGGCACCGGCACCTGCTCGCCCTCCGGGTAGCGGGCGGCCAGCTCGGCGTACGCCCCGTCGATGTCGGCGCGCGTGGAGATCACCGACGACTGCGCGCTCGCCCACGCCCCCAGCTGGGAGCCGTGCGGCCGGGTCCGGAAGTACGCCGCCGTCTCGTCCCGCCCGGTCCGCCGCGCGACCCCGGTGACGATCACCTGCCGGGCCATCGGATGCCACGGGAACAGCAGCGAGACGTACGGGTTCTCCGCCAGGTCGCGCGCCTTGCGCGAGTCGTAGTTCGTGTAGAAGACGAAACCCTGCTCGTCGAAGTGCTTCAGCAGCACCGTCCGGGCGCTGGGGCGCCCCTCGGCGTCCGCCGTCGACACGATCATGGCGTTCGGCTCGAACAGCCCGCCGTCCGTCGCGGCCTGTTTGAACCAGCGCGCGAACTGCTCGACAGGGGTGGCGGCCAGCTCGGTCTCGGAAAGCCCCTCGGCCCGGTACTGCTTGCGCATCGAGGCCAGATCGAAGGGGACGGCGTCGCGGTCGGTCACCCGGTCATCTTGCCGTACGGACGGTGTCCTTCGTCACTGCCTGGCACTGAGTGCCGTGAACCCTCCCCAAGGATGGCACTCGGGGATATCGTTTCCGTGCCATTCCGGTTGGGTGACCACCAGCCGCACGGGGCATCACAGGGGAGACCGGCCAGGACCGCGAGTCACCGCACACGACCGTGGATCCACCGGACGGCCGCCCGCTTCGCAAGCTGACTGACACATGGTTCTTTCGCTCACCCCACAACACCATCTGTCACTTACATCACGAGGAGCCGCCTGATGTCCGACTTCGTACCCGGGCTCGAGGGAGTCGTCGCGTTCGAGACGGAGATCGCCGAACCGGATAAGGAGGGCGGCGCACTCCGGTACCGGGGCGTCGACATCGAGGACCTCGTCGGCCACGTCTCCTTCGGCAACGTCTGGGGCCTGCTCGTCGACGGCGCCTTCAACCCCGGCCTGCCGCCCGCCGAGCCGTTCCCCATCCCCGTCCACTCCGGCGACATCCGCGTCGACGTCCAGTCCGCGCTGGCCATGCTCGCGCCGGTCTGGGGCCTGAAACCCCTCCTCGACATCGATGCCGAACAGGCCCGCGAGGACCTCGCCCGCGCGGCCGTCATGGCACTGTCGTACGTCGCCCAGTCGGCCCGCGGCCAGGGCCTGCCCATGGTCCCGCAGCGCGAGATCGACAAGGCCCAGTCCGTCGTCGAACGCTTCATGATCCGCTGGCGCGGCGAGCCCGACCCCAAGCACGTCGCGGCGGTGGACGCCTACTGGACGAGCGCCGCGGAGCACGGCATGAACGCGTCCACATTCACCGCGCGGGTCATTGCGTCGACGGGCGCGGACGTCGCGGCCGCGCTGTCGGGCGCCGTGGGCGCGATGTCCGGCCCGCTGCACGGCGGCGCCCCCTCCCGGGTCCTGCACATGATCGAGGAGATCGAGCGCACGGGCGACGCCGAGGCCTACGTCAGGAAGACCCTCGACAAGGGCGAGCGCCTGATGGGCTTCGGCCACCGCGTCTACCGCGCCGAAGACCCCCGCGCGAGGGTCCTGCGCCGCACGGCCCGCGAACTGGGAGCCCCCCGCTTCGAGGTCGCCGAGGCCCTGGAGAAGGCGGCCCTCGCGGAACTCCACGCCCGCCGCCCCGACCGCGTCCTCGCCACCAACGTCGAGTTCTGGGCGGCCATCGTCCTGGACTTCGCCGAGGTCCCGGCGCACATGTTCACGTCGATGTTCACCTGCGCCCGCACGGCCGGCTGGTCCGCCCACATCCTGGAACAAAAGCGCACCGGCCGCCTGGTCCGCCCCTCGGCCCGCTACACCGGCCCGGGCACCCGCGACCCCCACGAGATCGAGGGCTACGAGGACATCGCCCACTGACCCACCACACACGGCCCCACCCGACTCCGGGTGGGGCCGTGCTGATCGTCTGCACATCTCACCCCATGAGCCGGTCCAGTTCCTCACCGACCGCCTCCCGCAGCGGGTCGTGCCGCGCCCCGAGCGCGTACCGCTCCTCGCTCCACATCCCCCTCGGACAGAGCCACACGGGCAGTCGCACGAGATCCTCGGGCCCCTGTTCCCGAGAATCTCGAGATTGACCCGCCGAAACCCGGACTCCACCCGCCGACAAGCCCGCTCGACGGCTTCGCCCAGCCGCTCCATGTCGCCCAGGAACGCCAGCCGCCTGCTCCGGGGCAGCTCCGACAGGGGTTCTCACCCCGCAGGGCACTGCCGACACGCTCCGCGCGCCATTCAGCCGACACGATCACCCCCGAAAACGCAGACGACCCGCGAGTCTGGGTCCTCCTGAGGAGGAGCCGGCCGGACGTACCGGCGACTCGCGGGTCGGGTGACTGCCTGAGATTGGGCCGGCTGCGCGCTTCGCTCACGCGCTGGCTCGGCACCGCACTGAGTGTGGTGTCGGGCCGCTAGCCCGCAGCCACCTCACGCGTCCGGTTTCCATACATCTGCCGAACCACCTCCTCTCTCGTGTACCTGGAACCCTAGGAAACGGTTCGGCTCCGGATCAACCGTTTTTTTTGAGACCTTGACTCCACGACGTGGCGGCAGGCGGTCGCCGGGGGCGTTGACGTGGGGATTGCCGCCGTACAACGATTCCTTCAATGTTGTGGGAACTCGGTGTGCGCTGGGTCACGTTCGAGTTGAATGATTGCAAGTAGCGAACCGACGTGCCGTACGTGCGGACGCAGCCTGCAGGGGGTCCAGGTGAGTGCTTCCCGGCGTAGTGGGACCACCGACGAGCTGGGGCCGGACGAGCCCGAGCGGGATGGTTCGGATGGGTCCGATCTGCTTGCCGCGCTGCTGGACGGGATGGACGCGGCGCTGTGTGCCTTCGACGCCGACGGGGTCGTGACGCACTGGAACCGCGAGGCCGAGCGGATCCTCGGGTGGAGCGCGGAGGAGGCCGTCGGGCGGCAGGGACTGGCCGGGTGGGCCGTGCGCAGCGCGGACGCCGAGGAGGTCGAGGGCCGGCTGCTGTCCGCGATGCACGCCCCGGGGCGGCAGGTGCACGAGTTCGCGTTGCTGACGAAGGACGGCGGGCGGGTGCTCGTGCGGACGCAGTCGGCGGCCGTGCGGGGGCCCGACGGGAAGCCGGCGGGGGTGTACTGCGCGTTCAGCGAGGTGCACGCGCAGATCGACCTGGAGCGGTCGATCGCGCTGAGCGAGGCGCTGTTCGAGGACGCCAGCTGGGGTGTCGTGCTGGTGGACGTCGATCTGCGGCCCGCGGTGGTGAACGCGCACGCGGCCCGGGCGCTGGGCACGGGGCGTACGTCCGTGCTGGGGCGGCCGCTCGGGGAACTGCTCGCGCAGGGTGTGGAGGAGTTGGAGAGCGCGCTGCAGCATGTGCTCGCCGAGGGCGCTCCGCCGGCGCCCGCGGAGGTGTGGGTGAGTGTGCGCACGCCGCAGGGCGAGCAGCGGCGGTGCTGGCGCAGCGGGTTCCTGCGGTTGGCCTCGCCGCTTGCGGAGGAGCCGGTTCCGCTGGGGGTGGGCTGGCTGTTCCAGGACGTGACGGAGGCCAAGCAGGGCGAGCAGGAGGCGTCGCTGCTGCGGTTCCGTACGCAGCAGCTGCACCGTGCGTCGCGGGCGGCCGCCGAGTGCGAGGACCCGGCGGAGGCGGCCACCGTCCACCTGGATTTCGCGCTGGCCGGGTTCGCCGACCACGCGCTGATCGACCGGGTGGCGGGCGGCGCGCTCACCGACGCGGAGGCGGAGGGGCCGGTGCGGCTGGTGCGGGTGGCGGCCACGCCCTCGGGTGCGCCGGGGCCGAGCAGGCTCGCCGACCGGGCGGGGCTTCCCGTGCGGTACGCGGAGGGGCATCCGGCCCTGCAGTGCGTGGAGCGGGTGGGCGCGCTGCGGGCGAGCGCGGGCGCGGTGCGGCCGGAGGAGGCCCGGGAGTGGGCGCTGGCCCGTCAGTGGCCGCCGGACGCGGTGCACGCGCTGTGCGCGGTGCTGCGCAGCCGGGCGCGGACGCTGGGTGTCGTGACGTTCCTGCGGGGCGCGGGGCGCAGCGCGTTCGAGCGGTCCGACGCGGTGTACGCGGAGGACGTGGCGGTGCGGATCGCGGCGGCGCTGGACCTCGCGGGGTTGTCGGACGAGGCGTGAGGGCGCACCGGGCCGCCAGTAGCTTCGGTCCAGTCGCCTCGGTCCAGTCGGTTCAGGCCGGTCGCTTCAGTGCCGGTAGAAGATCCGGTCCCGGTACTGCTCCATGACCCTGCCGTTCCACTCGTGCCCGCCGTCGACGTTCCCGGAGCGCAGCAGCGGGGGTTCGATGCCGCGGTCGGCGAGGGTGGCGGCGGCCGTCGCCATGACGGCCTGGAGGAGGGCCGAGGTGACGACCGTGGAGGCGGGGGCGAAGGGGGCGGGCACCTTGTCGTGGGTGAGTTCCGCGTCGCCGACCGCGATCTTCGAGTCGAGGACGAGGTCGCAGTGGTCTTTGAGATACGTGCCCGAGACATGCCGGGACGTCGTCTGCGAGGCGTAGGCCACGGAGGTCACGCCGATGACGCGCACGCCCAGGGCGCGGGCTTTCACGGCCATCTCCACGGGCAGGGCGTTGCGCCCGGAGAGGGAGATGATCAGCAGGGCGTCGCCGTCGCGGAGCGGGGAGCTGTCCAGGACGGCGCTCGCGAGGCCGTCGACGCGTTCCAGGGCGGAGCCGAGGGGGGCGGGCATGACGTCGACGCCGACGACGCCCGGCACGGCGAGCAGGTTCATCAGGGCGAGGCCGCCGGCGCGGTAGACGAGGTCCTGCGCGGCGAGGGAGGAGTGCCCGGCGCCGAAGGCGAAGAGGCGGCCCCCGCTCGCGACGGTGTCGGCGAGGAGGGTGCCGGCCGCCGCGATGCTGTCGGCCTCCTCGTCGCGCACCCGGCGCAGCAGGTCGATCGCGGCGTCGAGGAACTGGCCGGCCGGCGCGCGGTCGCTCATACGGGGTCCCTTCAGGCTGGCCTCGCTGGCTGGTGTCGCGCATCACGGTGCGGTCTGGACCAGTGCGGTGTCAATACGGCCGTGGGAGCGGTGCCGCGGGCGCCGCGGGGCCGCGGTGGGGAGGCTCCGGGGCCCCGGAGAGCGGGTTCGTGCTCGTCCGCCGGTCCGCGCGTGCGACCGCTTTCCCGCCCGCGGCACGGTTGTCGGTGGTATCCGGCAGAATTGGGTGCAGGGCCAGCGCACGCGCCGGTGAGCCGTCCAGCCTCCGGCAGATCTCATCGAGGGGCACGTATGTCCGGACTGATCGACACCACGGAGATGTATCTCCGCACCATCCTCGAGCTGGAGGAAGAGGGTGTGGTCCCCATGCGCGCCCGTATCGCCGAGCGGCTCGACCAGAGCGGGCCGACGGTGAGCCAGACCGTGGCGCGGATGGAGCGCGACGGCCTGGTGTCCGTCGCGAGCGACCGGCACCTGGAGCTCACCGACGAGGGCCGTCGTCTGGCCACGCGCGTGATGCGCAAGCACCGGCTCGCCGAGTGTCTGCTCGTCGACGTGATCGGTCTGGAGTGGGAGCAGGTCCACGCCGAGGCGTGTCGCTGGGAGCACGTGATGAGCGAGGCCGTGGAGCGCCGCGTGCTGGAGCTGCTGCGGCACCCGACGGAGTCGCCGTACGGCAACCCCATCCCGGGTCTGGAGGAGCTCGGCGAGAAGGACGGCGCCGACCCGTTCCTGGACGAGGGCATGGTGTCGCTGGCCAGCCTCGACCCGGGTGCCGAGGGCAAGACGGTCGTGGTGCGCCGGATCGGCGAGCCGATCCAGACGGACGCGCAGCTGATGTACACGCTGCGCCGGGCGGGCGTGCAGCCCGGCTCGGTGGTGAGCGTGACGGAGTCGGCGGGCGGTGTGCTGGTGGGCAGCGGCGGCGAGGCGGCCGAGCTGGAGTCGGACGTCGCCTCCCACGTGTTCGTCGCCAAGCCCTGAGCCTTGCCGGGCTGCAAGCCCTGAGCCTTGCCGGGCGCGTCCCGGGGCCGGCGCCGGGGCGTCGCCGAGGGCCGCTGCGCGCGGTGTGCCCGGCGCTTGGCGTGATCCGTACCGAATCCTGTATTCAGTCCGTCGAATGGCAGCGCTCGTACGCTTCCCGTGCGACGCTGTCGCGTGAGGCATATGACCTGAGGGGCTCTGGGCCGTGGCTCGACAGCGATGTCGCCCGGCCGGGGAGGGGGCGGGAGGATGTGCCGTTCGTGCCGTGCGGATGAGGAGGGCCCCGGCGCCGTGTGGCGCCGGGGCCTGTCCTCCCCTGTGCTGACCCGGAGCCCCGAGCTCTCAGGGTCATCCCCCTCGGACCGTTTTCCCCGAGCGGTCCGCCTCCCGCTGAAGATCTCCCCTCGGCGGCGGCGATCAATCCCCGCGGGCGGTCACTCGAAGGTGGGGTGTTGCCCGCGAGAACGGCATCTTCGAATGGACATTCGATAGTCTGCGGATGACGCCGGGGCACAGGTTCACCGGCGCACCGGCGCGCACGGCACAGCAGGCACAGCAGGCACAGCACGACAGGCACAGCAGGCAGAACACGGTTCACAGGACCGATCGGCTTGAAAGGGCCGAGGTCCGCGCGAAGCTTGGGGGGTGCCAGGACATGGCGCGACGCATCGACGTGACCGGGACGGGCGGCGTACGCCTCGCGGCCTGGGAGTTCGGCGACCCGCCCAAGACGGATCCGGCCGCCATCGAGCCGGCCGTCGATCCAGCCATCGAGCCGGCCGTCGATTCGGCCACCGCTCCGGGCGGGGCGGATCCGGTGCAGGGCGGCCCGGGCACGGGGACCGCACCGCACGGCTCCCCGGGCGTGCTGTTACTCCACGGCCTCATGGGCCGCGCCTCGCACTGGGCCCCCACCGCGCGCTGGCTCTCCGGCCGGTACCGCGCGGTCGCCCTCGACCAACGCGGCCACGGCCGCAGCGACAAGCCCCCGCAGGGCTCCTTCACGCGTGACGCCTACGTCGACGACGCCGAGGCCGCCCTCGAGCAGCTCGGTCTCGCCCCGGTCGTCCTCATCGGCCACGCCATGGGCGCGCTGACCGCCTGGCAGCTCGCCGCCAAGCGTCCCGACCTGGTCCGCGGACTGGTCATCTGCGACATGCGGGCCTCCGCGCTCGGCGCCGCCTCGCAGCGCGAGTGGGACCAGTGGTTCAAGTCCTGGCCCCTGCCCTTCGCCACGCTCGCCGACGTCCGCAAGTGGTTCGGCGAGGACGACCCCTGGGTGGAGCGGCCGAATCCGGCCCGCGGCGAGTTCTACGCCGAGGTGATGGCCGAGTCCCCGGACGGCTGGCGCCCCGTCTTCGAACCGGAACAGATGCTCCGCTCCCGTGAGACCTGGGTGTACGACGCCCACTGGGAGGAGCTGACCCAGGTCCGGTGCCCCGCCCTGGTCGTGCGCGGCCTGGACGGCGAGCTGGGCCGCGCCGAGGCCCAGGAGATGGTCCGCGTCCTGCCCCGCGGCCAGTACGCGGAGGTCGCCGACGCCGGCCACCTGGTCCACTACGACCAGCCGGAGGCCTGGCGCGCGGCCATCGAGCCCTTCCTGGACTCCCTCGACCACGACTGAGCCCGGCTCAGCCCTTGCTGACCGCCCCCAGGATCTCCGGCAGCCGCCGGGCCGTCTGCGGCGCGGCCAGGCGCAGGCCCGCCGCGGTGAGCCCCGCCGCGTACGCCGCGCCCACCGGCAGCAGCAGCCACGTCCAGTCGTCGCCCCGCGCGCTCACGTTCAGCCAGATCGTGAGCGCGATGACGGGCGCGCACAGCACGGCGGCCGCGATCATCCCGCCGAAGATGGAGATCCAGGCGAGCCCGGTCTGCCCGGGGGCGACGTTCTTGTAGCCCTCCTGCGGGATGGAGTAGGGGAAGCGGGCGGACGTCCACGCCCCGGTCGCGAGCATCGCGCCGAGCAGAGCGAAGGACAGCCCCAGCGCCTCGGGCAGCCGCCGCCAGTCACCGAGCATGGCGGTCGTCACGACCGTCACCAGCGTCGCGTACGGCAGGGTGATCAGCAGCAGGGCGTACGCCCGGGCCCGCAGCTCGACGTAGGCGTCCCGCGTCGAGGAGATCGTCATCGCGACGATCCAGAACGCCGAGGTGTCCTGGCCGAACTGGTTGTACATCTGGATGCCGAGCATCCCGGCGGCGAAGCACGCGAAGTACACGGAGCCGGTGCCCTGCCAGGCGTTGAACACCGGCACGATCAGCCCGATGGCGAGCGAAGTCACCCACGCGGCCTTGGTCTTGGGGTCGCGCCACACGTACCGCAGGCTGCGCTCCATGACCGTGCCGGTGCGGCCCCCGGGCAGCAGCCGTCCGAGCCCGCTCGACGTCCGCTCGCGGGCCGCACCGGCGGCCGGCAGGGTGGATCCGTCGGGCGAGGTCATCAGCCGGGTCAGATGCCGGGACCACACGGCGATCAGCACCACCAGCGCGGCCGCGCTCAGGGCGAGTTGTGCGGCGGCGACCCCGTAGGAGCCCTCGCTCACCGAGTGCACCGCCCCGATCGCGGAGGCCGGCGGCAGCCACGCCACCACGTCCGCCACCGGTTCCAGTTCCCCGAGGCCGGACGAACCGAGCCGCTGTGCGCCGAAGTTGACGACCTGCGCGCCGATCGCGATGACCAGCCCGCTCAGCACCGCCAGGTCCCGCCCCTTGCGGCTGCTCAGCAGCCGGACGTTGGCGGCGGCGACGGCCCGCGCGAACGCCACGCAGACCAGCAGCGCCAGGCCGACGGCCACGACCCCGACGGCGTACGCGGCGCCGCCCCGCGCGACGGCGATCGCGGAACCGGCCAGCAGGCACACCGTGAACAGCGGCCCGATCCCGACCAGCGAGGCCGCGAGCAGCGCCCCTACCAGCGGCCGGGGCCGCAGCGGCAGCATCACCAGCCGCGTCGGGTCGAGGGTCTCGTCACCGCTGGGGAAGAACAGCGGCATCACCGCCCACCCCAGTCCCAGCACCGCCGTCAGAAGGACGACCAGGGCGTCGATGTGCGCCTGCCCGCGCAGCGCGATCAGGCCGACCATCTGCAGGACGGCGAAGAGCAGCGCGATGACGGCGGACGCGATGTACGCGACCCGCTGCGCACCGGACCGCCGCAGCCCGTTGCGCAGCAGCGACAGCTTCAGCCGTACGAAGACGGGGGTGATCGCGGGGGCGCTCACCGGGACCCGCCGCCCAGCCAGTCGAGGTCGGACCCGGCGTCCCGGCTCTGCGCGCCGACGAGTTCGAGGAACGCCCGCTGCAGCGACGGCGCCTCGCCGCGCACCTCGGCGAGGGTGCCGGTGGCCCGGATCCGCCCGGCGGCCATCACCGCGACCCAGTCGCACAGCGACTCGACGAGCTCCATGACGTGGGAAGAGAACACCACCGTGGCGCCGGAGGCCGTGTACCGCTCCAGGACGCCCCGGATGGTCTGGGCGGAGACGGGGTCGACGCCCTCGAACGGCTCGTCCAGGAAGAGCACTTCGGGGTTGTGGAGCAGGGCGGAGGCGAGCCCGATCTTCTTGCGCATGCCGGTCGAGTAGTCGACGACGAGCTTGTGCTGGTCCCCGGCCAGATCGAGGACGTCGAGGAGCTGCGTGGCCCGCTTGTCGACCTCGGCACCGGGCAGTCCGCGCAACCGCCCGGTGTACGCCAGCAGTTCCCGCCCCGACAGCCGCTCGAACAGCCGCAGCCCCTCCGGCAGCACCCCGATCCGCGCCTTCACCTCGACGGGATCCCGCCACACGTCGTGCCCGACCACCTCGACGGTCCCCTGGTCGGGCCGGAGCAGTCCGGTCACCATCGACAGCGTGGTGGTCTTCCCGGCCCCGTTCGGCCCGACGAGCCCGATGAACTTGCCCGCGGGCAGCTCCAGATCGATCCCGGCGACAGCGATCTGCTGCCCGAACCGCTTCCAGAGCCCCTGCACACGCACAGCGCTGGATCCCACCGCGCCTCCCTCCGTCACCTTGCACCCTACGGTTTCGGCGGTACCCAAGGGGCGCGGGGAACTGCGCGAGCAACCGACGACCACCCGCGGCCGCCACGAAACGGCAACCAGGCAGACGATCAGGCGCTATCGATCCCGCCCGCACGCATAGGCCAACGGCGAGATCAACTCCTCCGCATCCGGCAGCCACCGATTCGCAGGGGTCGGCCGGCAGGCCCACTGCACGGCCCCCCGGGACCCGAACCGCGTGGGCGGCGCCGCCACGTACGCCCCCTCACCCAGCACGGTCAGATCCAGCGAGGACAGCGACCATCCCAGCTTGCGCACCAGATCCGGCACCTTCACCGAGGCCCCCGGCAGCACGAAGAACTCCATCCGCCGGTCCGGCGTGAGCGTCACCGGCCCCAGCGTCAGCTCCATCCGCTCCATCCGCGCCAGCGCCAGGAACCCGGCGGTCTCCGGCACGGAGATCGCGTCGAACGTCCGTCCCGTGGGCAGCAGGATCGACGCGGTCGGCTGCTTCTGCCACATGCGGCGCGCGACCGTCGCGCTGCCCGTCGCCTGCGTCGCCCAGTCCGGGCGCGCCGGGTGCGAGCCCGGTGCCGGACACGCGGCGTCACCGCAGGAGCAGCGCTGACTTCCGTCGACGGCTTCCAGCCAGGTGCCCGGGAACACGTCCCAGTGGCGCTCCTCGGCGTAGCGGACGGCGGTCTCCAGCAGCGATTCCCCGCGCTGCTTCGGGATCTGAGCGGCTTCGGTGCCGGCGATCGTCTCTTCCACGATGAACACAACTCTGGTCGTCACCAGGGGTTACGCCCGCCCGCGTGCGCGGGGAGGAGCATCCCTTCCGTGGCCGGGGCGCATGGGTGCATGTGCGGGGGCGCGCAGGAGGATCCGTGGCCGGAGGTGGGTAGCCACGAGTGGGGCCGGCACCAGCCGTTACCCCGGCAATCCTCACATGCCTCGCATTTTCGCCTGGTCGGCGGGGCATTGATCTTCACGGCCGGATCTTTTCGCTGGGACGTGAGGGGTTCGGCCGCGGAAGACACGTCAACTCGGTGCGTGGGCAGGCACCGCAGCCACAGGGGGTACGCCATGGCCGCAAGGCCGCTCGTCGCTCGGCAGCCGAACGAACGGCTGCAGGCGCTCATCCAGGAAGCCGGATGCTCCAACGCCGGCCTCGCCCGCCGGGTCAACATGTGCGGTGCCGAGCACGGCCTCGACCTGCGCTACGACAAGACGTCCGTGGCGCGCTGGCTGCGCGGGCAGCAGCCGCGGGGCCGGGCCCCGGCGATCATCGCCGAGGCGCTGGGCCGCAAACTCGGCCGTACGGTCACGATCGACGAGATCGGCATGGCCAACGGCAAGAACCTCGCCTCGGGCGTGGGCCTCCAGTTCTCGCCGACGGTACTGGGGGCCATCGAGCAGGTCTGCGAGCTGTGGCGCAGCGACGTGGGGCGGCGGGACTTCCTGTCCGGCTCCTCCGTCGCCGCGTCGGCGCTGGTCGAGCCCAGCCGGGACTGGCTGATCTCCGCGCCCGACGCGCAGGTCTCGCGCTCGGCCGGGCCGCGGGTGGGGCAGTCCGACGTGCAGGCCGTACGGGCCATGACCCAGGCGCTGGTGGACCTCGACCACCAGTACGGCAGCGGGCACGTGCGCCCGGTCGTCGTGCACTACCTCAACAGCGTCGTCTCCGGGCTGCTGGCGGGGTCGTACCGCGAGGCCGTGGGGCGGGACCTGTTCGCCGCGGTGGCCCGGCTGACGGAACTCGCCGGGTACATGGCCGTGGACACCGGGCAACCGGGCCTGGCCCAGCGCTACTACATCCAGGCGCTCCGGCTGGCCCAGGCGGCCGGGGACCGGGGGTACGGCGGTTACGTCCTGGCCGCCTCCATGAGCCACCTCGCCGCGCAGCTCGGGAACCCGCGGGAGATCGCGCAGTTGGCGCGTGCGGCGCAGGAGGGGGCGCGGGGGCGCGTGACGCCGCGTGCGGAGTCGATGTTCCACGCGGCGGAGGCGCGCGGGCACGCCCTGATGGGCGACGCGCGCGCCGCCCAGTCGGCGGCCGGGCGCGCGGTGTGCGCCCTGGAGGCGGCCGATCCGGCCGCCGGGGACGACCCGGTGTGGATCGCGCACTTCGACGAGGCCTACCTCGCCGATGAGTTGGCCCACTGCCACCGGGACCTCGGGCAGGCCGAGGCGGCGGCGCGGTGCGCGCAGGAGTCGCTGGCCGGGCATCCCGAGACGCGGGCGCGCCGCCGGGCCATCGGCTATGTGCTCCTCGCCACGGCACAGGTGCAGCAGCGCGAGATCGAGGAGGCGTGCCACACGGGCATGAAGGCCGTGGAGCTGCTGGAAGGGCTGCGGTCCAACCGGGGCGCCGAGTACCTCGAGGACTTCCAGCAACGGCTGGAGCCGTACCGGGACGAGGCCGTGGTAAGGGAGTTCGGGGCGCGGCTGGACCTCCAGGCGGCGGCGTGAACACAGGGCCTGCGGATACGTGAACGTGCGGAAAACGGCTGCTCGGCGCGTGGGAGGTGAGAGGAGCGGCGCGCCGTGACCCGGTTTTGTGGCCGCGCTCACAGGGCAGGAGGTCGCGCCCTGTGCTGCGTGGCACCGGGCTCAGGGGACCCGGTAGCGTGACCCGACGATTCACAAGGTCCCCCATTAGTAGGAGTCCCGGTGACGCAGAGTGGACGGGGCGAGGAGCCCTCGGCGCGCCCCGCGCGCGAAGGCATCGTGCTGCCCTCGGACGGCGGCGAACCGCTGCTGCCGGGCATGACGGGCGGACCCGGTGACGCTCCGGCCGGCCGCCGTCCCGGCCCGGCCCCGGCCGCCGCCCCGGCGGAGGGCCAGACCTGGGGCCAGCCGTGGGGCCCCGACCGGCAGACCCCGCCGCCACCGCCGGGCCAGACCTGGCAGTCCCCGCAGTCCCAGCAGTGGACCGCCCCGGAACCCCCTGCCTGGGACGCCGGGCACACCCCCGGCGCACAGGGCTCGGGAGCGCTCCCCCCGGAGGGCACGCAGCCCCCGAACCCGTACGCCGGGGCGCAGCCGTCGCCCGACAACGGCCCCTACGGCACCCCGGGCGGGGCCGCCCCGCTGCCCCCGGAGGGACCCGCCGCACACGGAGCCGGCCTCCCGCCGGCCTCCGACCCCTACGGCACCGCCGCCACGGGTGGCCGCCTGCCGCAGCCCGACGCGTACGGGTCTCCGTACGGTTCCCAGCCCGCACCGCAGGCCGGTGCGTACGGCACACCGTCGGGAGACGGCTCGCTGCCGCAGGCGGGGCCTGGTGGGCACGGTTCCGCTCCGGGCGGCGGTCCGCTGCCGCAGGCCGGCGCGTACGGCTCTCCGGCCGGAGGGGGCTCGTTGCCGCAGGCGGGGCCTGGTGGGCACGGTTCCGCTCCGGGCGGCGGTCCGCTGCCGCAGGCCGGCGCGTACGGCTCTCCGGCCGCTGCCGGTTACGGGCCTCACACCGGGGGCGACCTGCCGTCGGGCGGCCAGGCGTACCCGCCCGCCGCCTACGGGCAGGCCGGTGCCGGTAACCCGCTGCCGCCCGCGGTCGAGCAGGGCGGCAACGCCGCCGGAGGCGCCCCGCTGCCGCCGGCCTCCGACGCCCACGCCCAGGGGCCCGCGGCCACCGCCGAGGGCGCCACCCAGTACCTGCCGCCCGTCCCGGCGGACGGGTCCGCCGCGGCCACGCAGTACCTGCCGCCCGTCGCCCCGGCCGCCGACGAGGGGGCGACGCAGTACATACCCCCGGTCGGCCCGGGCGCGCTGCCGCCCGAGACGCCCGCCGGGGAGGACCCCGAGGTGACGCGGTTCCTGGGGACCGGACCCCGGGCCGCCGCGGGGGCCGGGCCGTTGCCGCCGGCCGCCGACCCGGACGCCGAGGCGACGCAGTACATCGCGCCGGTGCCCGGCGGGGACAAGCAGCCGCCCGCCGAGTTCGACAACCTCTTCCGCACCCGGCAGGGCGGTGAGAGCCCGGCCGGGGCCACGCAGCAACTGCCCCGCATCGAGCAGCCGCAGCCCTCGTACGGTGCTCCCCAGCCCTCCCCCACCCCGCCCGCCGGAGGCCGCTCCCGCGGTGGCCGCACCGGCTCGCGCCTGCCGGTCATCGCGGCCGTCGGCATCGGCATCGCCGTCCTCGGCGTCGGCGCCGGCGCGCTGCTCGCCGGCGGCGGGGGCGACGGCGACGACAGCGGCGACAACAAGACCGTGGCCGCCTCGGCGCCCGCCACGGACGGTTCCGCCTCGCCGTCCGCCGACCCGGCCCGCGCCCAGGCGGTCGAGCTGGACAAGCTCCTCGCCGACAGCGGCAACAGCCGCAGCACGGTGATCAACGCGGTGGCCGACGTCAAGGGCTGCGACAACCTCGCCCAGGCGGCCAAGGACCTGCGCGACGCGGCCGGGCAGCGCACCCAGCTGGTCACCCGGCTCGGCGGGATCCAGGTCGACCGGCTGCCCGACCACGCGGCGCTGACCACCGCCCTCACCAAGGCGTGGCAGGCCTCGGCCTCGGCCGACAACCACTACGCGGCCTGGGCCGACCAGACCGCCGGCAAGAAGGGCTGCAAGAAGGGCCAGGCCCGCGTCACCGCGCAGACCCAGGCGGGCAACCGGGCGAGCGGCGTCGCGAGCACGGAGAAGGCGAAGGCGGCCCGGCTGTGGAACGGGATCGCGAAGACGTACGGCCTGACCGAGCGCCAGCCGACGCAGCTGTGACGGACCGCGCCACCGGGTCCTGGCGTGGACTGCTGAGCGGGCAGGCTCAGTAGTTCACGTCGGCGTCCTCAAGGGTCCTCGTGGTGTCGACGAAGCCCTTCCGCGCCGAGACCAGCTGCCCCTCCCGCACCACCTGAAGGGTCACGTTGGCGTTGACCAGGCGCGGGAAGCCGACGGCGGCGAGCTTGTCCTGGAACTTCCAGTGCAGCGTCGGCGTGAGCCCGCCCGTGCCGACCTTCAGGCCGTTGTCGAGGGCCTCCGTCACCGAGTCGGCGGTCACCTCGCCGTCGCCGAGCGACTCGACGATCTTCGTGAAGACGGTGTAGGCGATCCACGTCGTCTGCACTCCGGCGTCCGCGGGGTCGATGCGGTTGTCGCCGAAGGCCTGCTCGCGGATCACCTGCTTCATCCCGTCCCAGCGCGGGTCGCTCGCCACCGGGTACCAGCCGGTGATGTACGAGCCCTCGTACGGCCCCGACGCCCCGCCGGTCGCGTCGATCACCGTCTGGTCGACGCTGCCGAGCACGGTGGCCGTCCGTACGTCGGAGTAGTCCTCGCGGGCGCGCCGAAAGGAGTCCATGAAGGTGCCGGTGCGGTCCCCGAGCGCGGGCACCACGCAGCCCTTGTCCGTCGGGTCGCCGGCCGTCGCCCGCAGCGCCCGCGCCGCCTGGCTGTCGTACGCGGTGGCGTCCTCCGCCGCCCGCTGGTCGTTCGCGGCCCTGTGCCCGCCCGCCTTCAGACCGGAGTCGAGCAGCGGGGGCAGCTGGTCCCCGGCGATCGTGTCGGGGCGCACCAGCGTCACGGGCCCGCAGTCGGCGAGCGCGCTGCCGAGACCGGCGAGCAGCGCGGGCTGGCCGCCGTTGACCGGGTAGGACAGGGGGCTGGTGAACTCGGCGTTGGTGATGCCGTAGCCGCCTATGTACGGGATGCCCGCGCCCTCCAGGGAGGGGAAGAAGGAGTCGGCGTACTGGCTGTAGGATCCTACGACCGCGACGACGTTTTCCTTGGCGGCCCGCCGGGCGCACTTGGCGGCGGCCACGCTGTCGTTGTGGTCGTTGCAGGTCAGCACGTTGAGCTCGCGGCCGTTGATCCCGCCCTTGGCGTTGATCCAGCGGGCGTAGGCGCGGGCGAAGGCGGGCATGCCGGGCTTGTTGGTGGCCTTGGTGTCCTCGGGCGCCCAGGTCATGACGGTGATCGGGTCGTCCCCGGCACCCCCCGTGGTACCGGGGACGACCCCGCAGCCGGCGAGGAGGGACGCGCACGCGACCGCCGTGCCCGCGCTGAGGACGCCTTTTTTGGCGTGACGGGTGAGGAGGCCGGGGAGGTATGTGCGGGTGATGCGTCGCCTGCCGGTCATGGTTCCGCACGATTCCGTCACACGGCTAACCGGCGAGTGATCTCCGGTCAACAATTGGTGACGCACAGGTGAATTGCGGGGGTCCGTGAGGATCATGTGGAGGGGAACGTACGATCGATGACCGTGCAAGCTTCGGAGAACTCTTCCCGTCGTGGCCGTCGCTCCTCCACCATGGGCGGCATGCCTGTCAATGACATGCCGTGGTGGCGCTGGCGCAGCAACGTGCGCTCGGCGCTGCACATGCTCTCCGATCCCGTCTTCCAGCGGGACGTCTGGCTGGCCGGCGTGGACGGCTACGGCGACGTGACCGACGCGGTGTACCGGCTGGTCGAGGACACCTGGCTGGACCACTGGTCCGCCGAGAAGTACGTCGGCACGATCTTCCGCGACTCCCAGGAGGCGGCCCTCGTCGACACGGCCGTGCTGCGGGTGCTGCGGATCATGCACCAGGTCGGGCCGGACGCGCCGGTCGCCGCGTACCTGGAGCACCAGGCCTGGCCGGAGGCGGTCCGGGCGGCCCGGGACGCGCACGTCCGGCTCGCCGCGAGCGACGGCGAGGAGCCGGACACGCCGCCGCGCAGCCTCGAGGTGCTGCGGATCATGACGAGGTCCGCCTAGCGGGACGATTGCCGGTGGTGTCGTCCCTTGTGGGAACCTGTCCTGCATGAACGAGCAGTCCACCAGCGCCGCGGTCCCGGCCGACCAGTACGTCCTCACCCTTTCCTGCCCGGACAGGAAGGGCATCGTGCACGCCGTGTCGAGCTACCTGTTCATGACCGGCTGCAACATCGAGGACAGCCAGCAGTTCGGCGACCACGACACGGGACTGTTCTTCATGCGCGTCCACTTCTCGGCGGACGCGCCGGTGACCGTGGAGAAGCTGCGGGCCAGCTTCGCGGCGATCGGTGACTCCTTCCAGATGGAGTGGCAGATCAACCGGGGCGACGAGAAGATGCGCATCCTGCTGATGGTCAGCAAGTTCGGGCACTGCCTGAACGACCTGCTGTTCCGGGCGCGGACCGGTGCGCTGCCGGTGGAGATCGCGGGCGTGGTGTCCAACCACACGGATTTCGCCGAGCTGGTGGGCTCCTACAACATCCCCTTCCACCACATTCCGGTGACGAAGGACACGAAGGCCGAGGCGGAGGCGCGGCTGCTCGACATCGTGCGCGAGGAGGGCGTGGAACTGGTCGTCCTCGCCCGGTACATGCAGGTGCTGTCGGACGATCTCTGCAAGGCGCTGGCCGGGCGGATCATCAACATCCACCACTCGTTCCTGCCGAGCTTCAAGGGGGCGAAGCCGTATCACCAGGCTCACGCCCGGGGTGTGAAGCTGATCGGGGCCACCGCTCACTATGTGACGGCTGATCTTGATGAGGGGCCGATCATCGAGCAGGAGGTCGAGCGGGTGGGGCATGACGTGACGCCGGAGGGGCTGGTCGCGATCGGGCGGGATGTGGAGTGCCAGGCGCTGGCGCGGGCCGTGAAGTGGCATGCCGAGCGTCGGATTCTGCTCAATGGGCGGCGGACTGTGGTGTTCGCCTAGAAGCTCGGGTCGTCCCGTTGGGGGCGGGTGCGGGTGCGTGGGGGTTGGTCGCGCACTTCCCCGCGCCCCTGAGGGCATGCCCCTGAGGTCGGGTTCTACATCCGGCTCAGTGAAGCGGCGGCGTAGAGGACGTCCCTGATCGCCTCCCTGTCTCCCACCTGGCCGGCTGCCGCCTCCTGCGGGGGTACGTGGCCCGCTGCCAGGCGGCAGAACTCGACGCCGTCCAGGGCGACGTGGGCCACCTCGTGGTCGGCGGAGCCCTTGGCCGCGGGGGAGTCGAGGGGGATCAGCCACTCGCCGCCGCCCGAGCCCTCGATCTCCAGGCGCAGGCTGCGGCCGGGTTCGCCGGCCGCCACGAGGTGGCGGTGGTGGGCGGGGGCCGCGAGGCCGGTCCGCCGGCGGTGGGCCAGGGCCGTCGGCAGCATGCGGGCCGCCAGGTCGATCATGCGGTGCAGATGGCGCGGCGAGGGCGGGTCGTAGGGGTAGTCGACCGCGTCCGCGATGTCCTCGGCGTGCACCCAGCACTCGAAGGCGCGGTCGAGCATCGCGTCGTGCAGGGGCAGTTCGAAGTCGCCGTACGACACCGGCATGCGGCCGACGCCGCCGCCCGTGAAGGACACCGTGCGGACCAGGCCGTGGCTCTGTTCCCGCCAGGGCGCCCGCACCGCGCGGGTCGGCGGGAAGTGGGAGGCGCGCCAGTACGCCTCGGTCCGGGACGCCGGCGTCGGGCGCCGGGACGTGACGTCGCCCAGCGGGTCGTCCAGGCCCAGCGCGACGGCCACCAGCCCGTCGACGCTGAGCAGGTGGGCGATCACCCCGGCGACGGTGGTGCGGCGGCTCGTCGGCTCCTCGCCCCGGAACCAGCGCAGCCGTACCGGCGCGTGCCACTCGGCGTCGCCGAAGTCCTGCAGCAGGGCGTCCAGGCGCGCGGTCTCGGCGTCGTACGCGGCCGCCCAGTCCGGCACCGGGATGCGCGGCGGGCGGCGCTCCAGGCAGGTCTCCAGGACGCGGGTGCGCAGGCCCGGGTCCAGGTCGAGGCTCTCGGGGCGTTGCAGCAGCCCGACCGCCTCGCGCAGCCGCCGCGCCTCGTCGGCACACGCGCCGCACGTACCGAGGTGCTCCTCGACGGCCGTGGCCTCCTCGGCGGAGCAGGCGGCCAGCGCCCAGGCGCCGAGCAGGGCCTTCAGCACGCCGTGCTCGAACACGGGCGGTACGGGCGGCGGGGCCGCGTCGCCGAGCTCCGCCGGCGCGGGCAGCGGCAGCCCGCTGTCCTCGACGGAGGCCCGGGGCATCGGTATCCGCGGCGGCCGGTCCGGCCTCCGGCCGTCGCCCCGCCCGGGTCCGTCCGGCGCGCCGGAACCGCCGTCGTCCTGGACGCCGCTCGCGCCCCGGGCGTTGTCGGTCTCCTCGCGGTCGCCGTCTTCCCCACGGCCGTCGTGGGCATCGAACCGGTCCGGCCCGTTCACACCGCACCCCCGTATCCGGGCGGTGCGCCCGGTGCCTCGGTGTCGTGGGCGGTGGACAGCAGCTGCAGGCCGAGGCGCAGGCGGCGGCGGGCCTCGTCCTCGGTGATGCCGAGGTCGGCGGCGGTCTGGCGGTAGTCGCGGCGCTGGAAGTAGGCCCGCTCCAGGGCCGAGCGCAGCGGCACGGGCATGGACTGGACGATGTAGTCGGCGCGGGCGGCGACCGCGGCGTGGCGCACCTTGTGTTCCAGTTCCTCGGCGGTGCCGGAGCCCGCGCGGGCGAGGGCGGCGGTCTCGGTGGCGCGCAGCCGCTGCACCGCCAGCCGGTGGGTCAGCGTGGCGACCCAGGTGCGCAGCGGGCCCTGCTTGGGGTCGTAGGAGTCGGGGTGTTCCCAGACGTGGACGAAGACCTCGCGGGTGATGCCGTCGGCGGCGCGCTCGTCGCCGAGGACGCGGTGGGCGAGGCCGTGCACGAGGGAGGCGAACCGGTCGTAGAGCTCACCGAGGGCGGCCGCCTCCCCGCGGGCGAGCCGCTGCTGCATCTTGCGGTCCCAGCGCGGCGGTACGTCCTTCTTCGCCATGCGGCCCCCTCACCCCCTGCTCGTGTCCCGCTGCTCGTGTTCCGCGCCCGTGACCTGTCCAGCCTGTGCTCGCCGTCTCTCCGAATGTAGTCGGCACGTCCGGTGGCGCACGCCCCTTTGTGGCAATGTGCGCCCCCCGACGGGCCGCAGGTGGTAGGGGGTCGCGGGCACCCGCGCCGGGTTCCCCGGAGACGGCGCCTACCCACCCGTGCCCCGATCAGACCTGACTGAAGAGGATCGAACAGGATCGAAGTCGACTAAAACAAGCCTCTTCCGCGGGGGATCCGTTTTTCGGGTTGTGTTTCAGGGAAACGGCCGCTGGGCAGCCGCGCTGCAAGGAAGCGTAGGCATTGCTTCCGTTTTGGCGAGCGAGGGGCGTGGTGGTGACCTTCAAAGTGACCGGCGGCGAGCAGGGCGAATGGGCCGTGCTCCAGGTGTCGGGCGAGCTGGACCTGGTGACGTCACCGGTGCTGCGTCAGCGTGTGCACGACGTGGTGGCCGAGGGGCACCACTGTCTGGTCCTGGACCTGTCCGAGGTGTTCTTCTGCGACTCCAGCGGTGTCGGTGTGCTCATCGCCGCCCGCAGGCTGATCCGCTCCTGCCAGGGCCGGCTGCGGCTGGTGCTGCCCGCCCGGGGCGCGGCCGACGGGTCCCACGTCAACCGGGTCCTCGGCGCACTGGGCGTCCGCAGGCTGTTCGACGTGTACGGCGATCTGGACGCGGCCCTGGGCGACGAGGGCGAACCCCTGTCCGCGTGACGTAACCCACACGCACGGTAGGCCGAGTGTTGCCGTTCCGACACGCTGTTGTCCCGGAATTCCCCCGGTCTTGGCACAAGTGACGTTTTCGCGCGCCCGAACGGCCCCCTCCGTCGTACGCTCCGACCGAGACGCACCCCACCTGACGTAAGGCGGCCCGAAAGAGACATGGTCAGCAGCGAGTACGAGCGCAGGATCGCCGCCCGGTTCGCCACCTTCGACCAGGACGGCAACGGCTACATCGACCGCGAGGACTTCTACGGGGCGGCCAAGGCGCTGCTCGCGGAGTTCGCCGTGGCGGCCCGCTCCGACAAGGGACAGGCGCTGTACGGCGGCGCCGAGGCGTTCTGGCAGGGCATGGCGGGGATAGCGGACCGCGACGGCGACCAGCGCATCACGCGCGAGGAGTTCGTCAACGGCGCGGTCAAGCGCCTGCGCGACAACCCCGACCGGTTCGCCGAGATCGCCCGCCCCTTCCTGCACGCGGCCCTGGACGTCGCCGACACCGACGGTGACAGCGCGGCGACGGTCGAGGAGGCCGCCCGCGTGCTGAAGTGCCTCGGCGTCCCCGAGGACGTCGCCGGCGCGGCCGCCGCCGCGCTCGACGCGGACGGGGACGGCAAGGTCGGCGAGGCCGAGGTCGTGCCCGCCTTCGCCCGCTACTTCACCGTGCCCGAGTAGCCGCACCGGGCGCCGGGCGTCACGTGCCCGCGTAGCGCTCGCGCAGCTTGTACTTCAGCACCTTCCGCAGGGTCTCGCCCCGCGGAAGGGCGTCCACCACCTCCAGCCGCTCCGGCAGCTTGTGCACGGACAGCCCCTCGGCGCGCAGGAACGCGGTCACGGCGCCGAGGGTCAAGGCCCCGGCTCCCGGCGGCTGTTCCACCACCGCGCACACCAGCTCCCCGCGCGCCGCGTCCGGCAGCCCGATCACGGCCACGTCCCCGACCGCCGGATGCCGGTGCAGCAGGTCCTCGATCTCCTGGGCCGAGATGTTCTCGCCCTTGCGGATGATGACGTCCTTCAGCCGGCCGGTGAGCACCAGATGCCCGGTCTCCGTGAGACGCCCCAGGTCGCCGGTGCGCAGGAAGCCCTCCTCGTCGAAGGCCTGCGCCGTCTGCCCCGGGTCCAGGTACCCCCGGCACACGGCCTCCCCGCGCAGCCGCACCTCCCCGTCCACGATCCGTATCTCCATGCCCTCCGGGGGCCGCCCCTCGGTCGCCGCCAGCAGCTCGGGGGTGTCGTCCGGGTCGCCCATGGTGATCATCGGCACCTCGGTCATGCCGTAGCCGTGGGTGAGCTGCACGCCCATCTCGCGGACCACCGCGTGGTACAGCTCCGGCGGCTTCGGCGCCCCGCCGCCCGCCAGCAGCCGCAGCGACGGCACCACCGGCTCTCCCGGCTGCTTGCGCTGCTCCGCCAGGAACATCGAGTAGAACGCCGTCGACCCGCCCGCCAGCGTCACCCCGTGCGCCCGGTACGCCGCCAGCGCCTCCGGCAGCGCGAACTGCTCGAACAGCACCGCCGGGAAGCCGTACAGCAGCAGCATCACCGTGTAGTCGGGCCCGCCGATGTGGGCGTACGGGAAGGCGATCGACCCCACGTCGTCCGCCGAGGGCCGCAGCGCGTGGGCGAGGCAGGAGCCCCCGGCGAGGAGCGAACGGTCCGTGTGCAGCACGCCCTTGGGGTCGGAGGTCGTGCCGGACGTCCAGTAGATCCAGCGGACGGCGGTGCCGTCGGCGGGAGGGGGAGGCAGCACGGACGGATCGCCGTCGGGCAGCCCGTCGTAGGCCTCGAAGACGCCCTTGGCGCCCAGCCGCCGGGCCATCTCCGCGTGGTCGAAGCCGCGCCAGACGCCCGGCACCGCGAAGAACTCGGCCTTGGACTCCCGCAGCGCGAAGCCGACCTCGCGGTCCCGGTAGAAGGGGATCACCGGGGTCTGCACGGCCCCGAGGCGGGCCAGGGCGAAGGACAGCACGGCCGTCTCGATGCGGGTGGGCAGCTGCCAGGCGACCACCGTGCCGGGGCGTACGCCCATGCCGTACAGCCCGGCCGCCACCCGCTCGGCACGCGCGGCCAGCCCGCCGAAGGTGAGGGTGCGGTCGTCCTGGCGGAAGAGCGGGCGGTCGGGGGTGAGGGCGGCGCGGCGGCCGGCCAGCTCCCACAGGGTGCGGGACGAACTCAGTGCGTGCGGGGTCTCGTTCACGGATGCCCCCTGCTGCTTGGCTGACGGGTCGTCAGATGGGATGCTAACTGACGCTGCATCAGATAAGTACCGTCCGGCGGAGGGGACCCATGGCGACCGAACTGCCCCGCATCATCAGCGTCGACGACCACGTGATCGAGCCCGCCCACCTCTTCGACACCTGGCTGCCGGCCAAGTACCGCGACCGCGGGCCCAAGCCGCTGACCGCCGGGATCGGCGACCTCGCCTACATCGGCGGCAAGTACCGCATCACGATGGACCCGGACGGCCCGCCCACCGACTGGTGGATCTACGAGGACCTGAAGTTCCCGTACAAGCGCAACATCGCCGCCGTCGGCTTCGACCGGGACGAGATGACCCTGGAGGGCATCACGCGGGAGGAGATGCGGCGCGGCTGCTGGGACCCCAAGGCGCGGCTGGAGGACATGGACCTCAACCACGTCGAGGCCAGCCTCTGCTTCCCCTCCTTCCCCCGCTTCTGCGGCCAGACCTTCGCCGAGGCGCACGACAAGGAGGTCGCCCTGGCCTGCGTGCGCGCCTACAACGACTGGATGGTCGAGGAGTGGTGCGGCGACAGCGGCGGGCGGCTCATCCCGCTCTGCCTGATCCCGCTGTGGGACGTCGAGCTCGCGGTCGCCGAGATCCGCCGCAACGCCGCGCGCGGGGTGAAGGCCGTCACCTTCTCCGAGATCCCCACCCACCTCGGACTGCCGTCCATCCACTCCCGCTACTGGGACCCGTTCTTCGCGGTCTGCCAGGAGACCGGGACGGTCGTCAACATGCACATCGGGTCCTCGTCCCAGATGCCGGCCGCATCCCCCGACGCCCCGCCCGCCGTCCAGGCCTCGCTCAGCTTCAACAACGCGATGGCCTCGATGATGGACTTCCTGTTCAGCGGGGTGCTCGTGCGGTTCCCGCGCCTCAAACTGGCCTACTCCGAGGGCCAGATGGGCTGGGTCCCCTACGCCCTGGAACGCGCCGACGACGTCTGGGAGGAGCACCGCGCCTGGGGCGGGGTCCGCGACACGGTCCCCGAGCCGCCGTCGACGTACTACTACCGGCAGATCTACTGCTGCTTCTTCCGCGACAAGCACGGGGTCGCCTCGATCGACGTGGTCGGCCGCGACAACGCCACCTTCGAGACCGACTACCCGCACGTCGACTCGACCTTCCCGCACACCAAGGAGGTCGCCCTCGACCACGTCAAGGGCCTCGACGACGAGACGGTCTACAAGCTCATGCGGGGCAACGCCATCCGGATGCTGGACCTGGACCTCGACCGCTGATGGACCTGTCGTACACGCCCGAGGAGGAGGAGTTCCGGGCCCGGCTGCGGGACTGGCTCGCGCGGGTGCTGCCCGGCCTCCCGCCCAAGCCGTCCCCCGACGACTGGCCAGGGCGGCGGGCGTACGACCTCGGCTGGCAGCGCAGGCTCCACGACGCCGGGTACGCCGACGTCCACTGGGACGCCTCCCCGACGACCCGGCTGATCTTCCTGGAGGAGACCGAGAAGGCCGGCGCGCCCTACGTCGGCGCCAACTTCGTGGGGCTGCTGCACGCGGGGCCCACCATCGCCGCCGAGGGCACGCCGGAGCAGCGGGAGCGCTGGCTGCCGCCGATCCTGCGCGGCGAGGAGGTGTGGTGCCAGGGCTTCAGCGAACCGGAGGCCGGCTCCGACCTCGCGGCCCTGCGCACGCGCGCGTGGCGCGACGGCGACGCCTACGTGGTGACCGGCTCCAAGATCTGGACCTCCCACGCGGAAGTCGCCGACTGGTGCGAACTGCTGGTCCGCACCGACCCGCGCGCCCCGAAGCACCGCGGCATCACCTGGCTGGCCATGCCCATGGACACGCCCGGCATCACCGTACGGCCGCTGCGCACGCTCGCCGGGTCGGCCGAGTTCGCCGAGGTCTTCCTCGACGAGGTGCGCGTGCCGGTGGCGAACCGGGTCGGGGACGAGAACGACGGCTGGCGCGTGACCCTGGTGACGCTGTCCTTCGAACGCGGCACGGCCTTCGCCGGGGAGGTCGTCGCCTGCCGCCGCGTCCTGGGCGAACTGGCCGTCGAGGCCCGAAAGAACGGCCGCTGGGACGACCCGGCCCTGCGCCGCCGGCTGGGCAGGCTGGGCGCCGAGTTCCGGGCCCTGTGGCGGCTGGCGCAGTGGAACGTCAGCGCGGCGGAGGCCGCGGGCGGGGTGCCCGGCACCGGCGGCTCGGTCTTCAAGCTCCGCTACTCGCACGCCCGCCAGGAGCTGTACGACGCCGCCGCCGAGGTACTGGGCGCCGACTGCCTCGACCTGGACCGCCCCTGGACGCTCGACCGCCTCTCCTCCCTCTCGTACACCATCGCGGCCGGCACCTCGCAGATCCAGCGCACCATCGTCGCCGAGCGGATCCTCGGCCTGCCGAAGGGACGGTGAGCGGGCGTGCGGTTCCGACTCACGGAGGACCAGCGGGCCTTGCGGGACGGGGTGCGGGAGATGCTGGGCCGCTGCTTCGGCCGGGAGGCGCTGTGGGGGGCCGTGGCGGGCGGTGACGGCGCCGGCGTCGGTGGTGCGGACCGGGGCGGGGAAGGCCCCGCGGGCGGGCCACCACGGCTCGACCGGGCCCTGTGGCGGGCCCTCGGAGACGCCGGGTTCTTCGCGCTGCGGCTGCCGGAGGCGGACGGCGGGGTCGGACTCGGCCTGCCGGAGGCGGTGTTGGCGTTCGAGGAGGCCGGGCGGGCGCTGCTGCCCGGGCCGCTGCTCGCCACGCACCTCGCGGCCGGGGCGGTGCCGGGCGCGGCGACCGGGGAGACGGTGGTCGCGGCCGTCGACGGCACGCTGGTGGAGTGGCTGGCGGAGGCGGACGTCGTGCGAGGCGACGCCTCCGGGGCCGTGCCGCTGCGCTCGCTCGACCCGCTGACGCCCCTGCACCGCCTGCCCGCGCGACAGCCCGGCCGGGACCCCCTCGCGGCCCTCCTCACGGCGGCCGAGCAGCTCGGCACGGCGGCCCGGGTCTGCGAACTGGCCGCGCAACACGCCCGGGCGCGCGAGCAGTTCGGACGGCCCGTCGGGGCCTTCCAGGCGGTGGCACACCTGTGCGCAGGGATGCTGGTGCGCACGGAGACGGCCCGCGCCGCGGTGTACGCGGCGGCCGTCACCGCCGACCCGGTCGACATCGCCGCCGCCCGGCTGCTCGCCGACGAGGCCGCCGTGCGCGGCGCGCGCGACTGCCTCCAGGTCCACGGCGGCATGGGCTTCACCTGGGAGTCCGAGGTCCACCTCCACCTGAAGCGGGCATGGGTTCGAACCCACCGTACGGGCGGAGTTACGGAGAGTGAGGAAATTCTGGCGGCCGCTCTGATGGCCGGAGACGCCTGACGGGCCCACTGGCTGCGACGTCGTGGAATATGCCCGCGAAGATGTCGCGGATCGTGGCATACCGGGATCACGGAGCGTTGATACCGGCTTGTGTCCTCTGCGTGAGTCGTCACGGCCCGGAGTCGACTGCCCGCTCCGGTACCTTGTGTGAGATGCGAGTGGCTCTGAGCGCAGTGCGACCCAGTGGCGCCGCCTGTTCGACTGCCCGCGACGGGCGTCGCACAGTATGCCGCACAGGTACTCCTTCGCGCTGGAATATGCCCGAAGCGCTTGTTGGGGTGACTGTACGTCAACCATGCTGTCCCACAAGGGATTCACATTCCGTGATCCTTGTCCCGGCCGTTGTTCTGGCCATGCAGAAAATGGCTACGATCGTGGCCCTCGTGAGGCGCGAGCCTAAGTGTCCGCCGGTTCGGATGGTGTGAGCGGTGCAGGTGCTTCAAGTGCAGCTGGAGATCCGGCCCGACCCCGCAGAGGTGGGGCGGGCCCGGCGGTGGGCCCGCTCGCGCCTGACCGGGTCGGGCATACAGGCCGATGAGCCGCTCGCCGAGACGCTGGTGCTGCTCGTCTCCGAGCTCGTCACCAACGCCGTGGTGCACACCGGCCGCCCCGCCGTGCTGCGGCTCTCCCTGCCGCCCGCGGTGACGGAGGAGGCCACGGTCCGCCTGGAGGTCGCCGACCGCAGCGGCCGGGCCCCCGTGCCCCGGTGCGCCGACGACGACGCGACCGGCGGCCGGGGTCTCGCCCTCGTCGACGGCCTCGCCGACCGCTGGGGCTGGAGCGTCGAGAGCACCGGCAAGCGCATCTGGTGCGAACTCGACCGGTGCGCGAAGTCCCGCGAGATCACGGCGTCGTGCGGAGGCGGCGCGGTGGTGTACGGCGACGCCGGCGGACCCGCCTTCGAGGGGCTGGCGGCGTACGAGGCTGTCTAGGGGGTGTCCGCAAAGTCCCGTCGTCCGCCCGGAGGGCGGGCCCTGCGGCGTTCGGTGCGTGCTCTCGGCGTGCCGGGCGGACGCCCGCGTACTGGTTGTACTCGGGTGTTCGCCCGGTGC
>NZ_JBEYZD010000040.1:0-78216 GCF_040645895.1 Streptomyces olindensis
ATCGACCCGGTCGACGGCACCGAACACAAGATCACCGCCAACGCCACCGGAAAGATCATCTACAACATGAACGGCCTCTCCGTCCGCCCCGGCACCCACCTCGCCGCCATCGCCGCCCCGCACCACTGACAGGCCGCACACCCGCCCGCTGGTTCCATCTCCTTCGTCACAGCAGCATGATCACCCGCGAGACGGCGAAGGTCACCGGGATCGCCGCCGCGGAGGCCAGCAGCGGAGCGAATCGGTTCCCGGCGTGCAGGACGTCGACGATCACGCCCATTCGCCGACCAGGCACAGCAGCGGCAGGGCGACGAGGCCGTCCAGCCACATGGGGTTGTACAAGGCGTCCGCCACGGTCCAGCCGCAGAAGGCGTACGACGCGCCCAGCAGTCCCGCCGCCCACCAGCGGCCGGGGCGCAGGGCGAGCAGCAGCCACGCCATGGCGGCGCCCGCGCAGGCGGCCTTCAGCAGGGAGATCACATACACCGCGAGGTCGGTCTCGTCCCGCGGGAACACCGCCACGAACAGGGCGAACGGGCTGCTGAGGTACGTGCCGAGGTCGGGCAGGAAGCCGGCACCGAACCCGGACTACCAGTTGACGAGGAGACCGCCGTCGGCCCGTCCGTGCAGCAGGTCCCACACCTGGAACGGTGTCGGCCGGATCCTCACATGAGGACCCGGCCGACGCCGTTCTGGACCCTTCTCTCAGCTCACCGCTGCTTGATCCGCAGGAAGGTCACCGAGTTCGCCGGGAAGGTGTACGTGAACTTCTCGGCGACCCCCGGGAAGGTGGACGTCACCGGGGTGACCGGTGTGTCCGTCTCGGTGTTCACGGCGTCCGCGTCGGCGGCGAGGGTGGTCACCCGGGCCGTGCCGGCGACCCTGGCGGTGCCGAGATCGATCGCCGTGCGGGCCACGGCCGCCTGGGCGTTGACGACCTTGACGATCAGGTCGCCGGTCTTCGCGTCCTTGGTGACGACCTGGCGGAACGGCTCGGCCGGCTTGTCGTCGGTGAAGCTGCCCCACTCCTTGCCGTCGAGGAACAGGGTCACCTGGCGGCCGCGGACCTTGATGTCGATGTCGTAGGCACGGCCCGTCTCGATCGACCCGGCCTTCGTCAGCAGCGTGCCCTTGCCGCCGTCCACGGCCTGCTCGATCGCGGACTGGGTGTTGTTCCAGCCGCCCAGGTTCCACCAGTAGTAGTTGCCGGTGTCCTTGACGCCGAAGGCGACGAGGAAGCCCTCCTTGCCGGACTTCTTGGTGGCCTTCACATGCAGGTCGTAGTCCTTCCAGGCCGGGTCGCCCGCCGTGACCATGGTGTTCTCGGCGGCGGTGTCGGTCTGGACGTACTGCCCGTCCTGGATGCTCCAGCTGCCCCGGCCGCTGCCCGTCCACTTCGAGGCGTCACCCGAGAAGTCGTCGCTCAGCAGGGTCGAGCCGTCCGCCGAGGTGACCTTCACGTCGTCGTACGCGGCGCTGGTCGCCCACGTCGACAGGCCGACGGCGCCGGTGATGGGGCCGCTGACGTTCGGCGTGGTGGTGGCCTTCGAGGGGACCACGCGGTCGCCGACGTTGGTCATGAACAGCTTCTGGACCTCGTAGTTGGCCGAGTTCCAGGAGGCCCGGTTGTTGAACCAGATCATGTCCGGCCGCCACTGGACGTAGTCCTCGTTGGCGAGCAGCGGGGCGTAGGAGGTCAGCTTGACGACGTCCGCGTTGCGCTCCAGGCCGGTCATGAAGGCGGCCTCGGCCAGGCCGTTCTTCCAGGCGTTGCCCTGGGAGGCGTACTCGCCGAGGAAGACCTTGGGGCCCTTGCGGTCGTAGGAGTCGTAGCGGTCATTGTGCTGCAGGAACCAGTTCGGGCTGTTGTAGTAGTGCTCGTCGACCATGTCGACCTTGCCCTCGCGGTTGAGCTGCCAGGCGGTGTCGAAGGTCGCGCCGGCGTCGTCCGGGCCCGAGTTGGAGATGACGGTGATGTCCGGGTACTTCGCCTTGATGGCGGCCCGGAACTTCTCGAAGCGGGCGAAGAACTCGCGGGGCAGGTTCTCCTCGTTGCCGACCCCGATGTGGGTCAGGTGGAACGGCTTGGGGTGGCCCATCTTCGCGCGGACCTTGCCCCACGTGGAGGTCGCCGGTCCGTTGGCGAACTCGATGAGGTCGAGGGTGTCCTGGATGTGCCGCTTGAGCAGCGCCTCGTCGTCGGTGGCCTTGTTCTGCCCGCAGCCGGTCACCAGGGCGGGGACGACGGGCAGCGGCATGGCGCCGATGTCCTCGGAGAAGCGGAAGTACTCGTAGTAGCCGAGGCCGTAGCTCTGGTTGTAGCCCCAGAAGTTGGCGTTGGTGGCGCGCTCCTCGACCGGGCCTATGGTGTCCTTCCACTGGTAGCTGCGCTTGCGCTGCCAGCCGCTGGCCTCGCTGTAGTCCTCCATGGAGCCGGTGTTGACCAGGCAGCCGCCGGGGAAGCGCACGAAGCCCGGCTTCAGGGCGGCGATCTTCTCGGCGAGGTCCTTGCGCAGGCCGTTCGGCTGGTTCTTGTAGGTGTCGCGCGGGAACAGCGACACCTCGTCGAGGGCGGCGGCGTTCGTCGTGGCGACGGCGAGCCGGCCGCGGTTGCTGGTGCGGGTCGCGGTGAAGGTGGCCTTGTACTTGGCCCAGCCGCCCTTCACGGCGACCTGGCGGGCGGCCGCCAGGCTGCCCGCGGCGTCCTTCAGCGAGACGGTGAGCGTGCTGCCGCCCTCGGCGCGGGCCCAGACGGAGAAGTCGTACCTCTTGCCCTGCTCGACCCGGATGCCGGTGTTGTAGCCGGCGTTGGTGACGGACGAACCGGCGCTCAGGGAGAGGTAGTTGCGGTTGCGCTCGTTGAGCCGGCCCGAGTCGTTCACGACCTGGGCCGTGCCGCCGACCGCCCAGGAGGTCAGGGGCGTGTAGGAGCCGTTGTCGGCGGTGGAGTACTCGAAGGAGCGGTTCTGCACGAGCTCGGCGTACAGACCGCCGTCGGCGGCCCGGTTGATGTCCTCGAAGAAGACGCCGTACATCGTGTCGTCGATCTTCGCGCCCTGGGCGGCCGGGTCGACGGTGATCGCGTAGTCGGTGACGTCCTCGGCGTGCGCGGGGGCCGGTACGAGGGCTGCCGCCGTCAGGAGTGCGGTGGCCGTGAGACCGATTCTCCATCGGGTGCGGGCGGTGCGTGGCATGGATACTCCGCGGCTCTCTGGTAGAGGAGTGTTCGAAATATCAGACATTGATCAGCACTTCGAACGGCAAGATAGGGAGGGGGCAGGTGCGCGTCAATGGGTCGCGCAGCACCGGTTGAGACGGAGAGCGGTACGGAATGGGCGAGTTCAGGCCAGTGCCGGACGTGCTGGCGTATCTGGCCGGGCGCTGGCGCGTGACCCGGTCGGTGCGGGATCTCGCGAGCGGCGCGGAGGGCGAGTTCACCGGGAGCACCCTCTTCGAGGCGCAGGAGACCGGCGGGCTGCTGCACCACGAGTCGGGCACCTTCGTGTGGCAGGGCGTCGCCCGGCCCGCCGAGCGGACGCTGCGGTTCCTGCCGGGCCCGGGCGGCACGGCTAAGGTGCGGTTCGCGGACGGACGGCCGTTCCACGACCTGGACCTGTCGTCCGGCCGGCATGTCGCCGACCACCCCTGCGCGGCGGACCTCTACCGCGGCGAGTTCACCGTCCGCGACGGGGACCACTGGCGGACGGTCTGGCGGGTCCGCGGCCCCGCGAAGGACCTCGTCCTGCGCACCGACTACGCCCGCGAGGGCTGAGTTGACGCACTACGGCACGAGAGCCGAGCGGACGCACAGCGGGCGGGCAGGCCGACGCCCGCACGGCCGGCGGGGCGGGCCGACGCACGCACAGCGGGCGGCCAGGCCGACGGACGCGCTGCCGACGGGCAAACCGACGCACGCACTGCCGGCGCTCAGGCCCACGCACGCACTGCCGGCGCTCAGGCCCACGCACGCACTGCCAGCGCTCAGGCCCACGCACGCACTGCCGGCCGGCAAGCGGACGGACGCACCGCCGACGCGCAGGCAACCCACACACAGCCGACGCGCAGGCCAACGCACACCCAGCCGGCGGGCAAGCCAACGCGCACCCAGCCGGCGGGCAAGCCGCGGACGCACAGCCGGCGCGCAGGCCAACGCACACCCTGCCGGCGCGCAGGCCGGCGGACGCGCTAGGTCCGCGAAGGCTGCGTCGACCCGCCGTCGAAGCGCAAGTTCCAGCGTCCCTCGCGGCCCGTCACCGTGGTCGTCGACAGCGGGCGGACGTCGATGTTCCAGTACGTCGAGGGCGGTGCCTTCAGGGCGTACACGAGCGCGGCGCGGATCACGGACGGCTCGGCCACCGCCACCACCCGGCAGCCGTCCTCCACGGGCCGGGTGTCGAGCCAGCCGCCGACGCGGGTGATGAAGTCGACCAGCGACTCACCGCCGTGCGGTGTGGCCCGCGGGTCGGCGAGCCAGGCGTCCACGGCCGCGGGCTCCCGGGCCATCGCCTCGCCCAGGGTCAGCCCGCGCCACCGGCCCATGTCACAGTCGCGCAGGCCGAGCTGCACCAGCGGCGCGTACCCGAGCCCCTCCCCCGTCGCCCGGCTGCGCGGGGCCGGCGAGCAGTAGCGCAGCTCGGCGGCGGCGAGCGGCAGCAGCTCGTGGGCGACGTGCTCCACCTCGCCCCAGCCGGCCTGGTCCAGCGGCCGGTCGTCCTCGAAACGCTCGGCGAGCAGCGGTGCGCTGCGTGCGGCGGCGACGAACGTGACCCTCAGTGGCATGCGGGGATCGTGCGTCCCGCAAGTGTGCAGGTCAAGAGGTGTTACCAGGGAGTTACCCAGGGTGCACCGGCCCTCACGGGCCGAAGACGAGCGCCATCCAGTCCTCGGGCCGCTCCAGCGCCGCGAATCCGTGTTTCGCGTAGACCCCGTGGGCATCGTGCGTGGCGAGCAGGACGCGCCGCACGCCGTACTCCCGCAGCTCCTCCCGTACGGCCGCCACGAGCGCGCCGCCGACGCCCTTGCCGCGCACCGACGGGTCGACGTACACGTCGCACAGCCACCCGAAGGTCGCCCGGTCCGTGATGACGCGGGCGTACGCCACCTGCTCCCCCGACACCGCGTCGTAGACGCCGAAGTTGAGCGAGCCCGCGATCGCCCGGTCCTGCTTCTCGCGGGGGCGGCCCAGCGCCCAGTACGCGTCGGTGGACAGCCAGTGGTGGACGCGCTCGGCGTCGACGCGGGCGGGGTCGGTGGAGATCTCGTAGCCCTCGGGCAGGCTCGGCGCGGCGCTCATGGGCCGATGCTCGCAGGCCGTCCGGAGACGCGTCGAGCGGTTATCGCCGCACCTCGTCGCAGGCCGTCCGCAGCCGCCGCACCCCCTCCGTGATCTCCCCGGTGCCCGCGACCGCCGCGAAGCTCAGCCGGATGTGGGCGGCCGGCGGCTCGGCGCTGAAGTAGGGGCGGCCGGGGGTGATCGCGACGCCGGCGCGCAGCGCGGCCGCCACCAGGGCCGTCTCGTCCGTGCCCTCGGGCAGGCGCGGCCACAGGTGGTAGCCGCCGGACGGGATGTGCGGCAGCGCCAGGTCGGGCAGGTGCAGCGCGAGCGCGGCGGTCATCGCGTCGCGGCGTGCCTTCAACTCCGCGGAGACGGCCCGCAGGTGGCGCGGCCAGGCCGGGGAGCCGACGAGTTCGAGCGCGGCCTCCTGAAGCGGCCGCGGCACGAAGAAGGTGTCGACGACCTGGATGGCGCGCAGCCGCTCCAGCACCGGGCCGCGCGCGGCCAGCGCGCTGACCCGGAAGCTCGGCGAGGTCGCCTTGGTCAGCGAGGAGACGTGGACGACGACGCCGTCGGGGTCGTCGGCGGCCAGCGGGCGCGGCAGCGGCCCCGCGTCCTCGTGCACGAGCCGCCGTACGAAGTCGTCCTCGATGACGAACGCCCCCGCCCGGCGGGCGATGCGCAGCACCTCGGCGCGCCGCTCGGGCGCGAGCACGGCACCGGTGGGGTTCTGGAAGAGCGGCTGGCAGACGAAGGCCGGGGCGCCGGTGGCCCGGAACGCGTCGGCGAGCAGCTCCGGCCGCACGCCGTCGGCGTCCACCGGGACGGGCACCGGGCGCAGGCCCGCCGCCCGGGCGATGGCGAGCATGCCGGGGTAGGTCGGCGACTCGACCAGGACGGGGGCGCCGGGCGGGGCGAGGGCGCGCAGGGCGGTGGTGAGCGCGGACTGTCCGCCCGCGGTGACCAGCACCTCGGCGGCCGTGACGGAGCCGCCGATGCTCCGCGCGAACCATTCGCGCAGCTCGGGCAGCCCCTCCATGGGCGGGCGCCCCCAGGCTCCGGGACGGCGGCCGGCGCGCGAGAGGGCCGCGGCCATGGCCCGCTCCGGCTGCAACGAGGGGTGCAGATAGCCGCCGTTGAACTCGATGACTCCGGGCGGCGGGGCGGCCAGGGACACCAGCACCCCGGAGGCGTCCACCGAGCGCGGTACTAGGTCCGCGGCGCCGTCCGCGCTGAGCGCGACCTCCTGCCAGGAGGTGTCCCCGGCGGGGGCCGGTGCCGTCCGGGGCCGGGCGCGGAAGGCGCCCGCGCCGGGCCGGGTGACGACCAGCCCCTCGGCGGCGAGCTGCGCGAGGGCCCGTGACACCGTCACCGGGCTCACCCGGTACCGCTCGACGAGGGCCCGGCTCGACGGCAGCTTTCCACCCGGCGAGTAGCGGTCCAGCTCCCGCCGCAGACGTTCCGCCAGGTCACTCACGCTGCTACGCTCTTGCATGAGAGCACAGAGTAGCGCTACTACCGCACCCCCGATAGCAGTCGCCACCCCGGGCCGGGACGGTTCCGGCTTCGGCACCCTCCAGGCCGCGCTCGGCGTCGTCGCCTTCTCCCTCACGTTCCCGGCCACCGCCTGGGGGCTGGAGGGCTTCGGGCCCTGGTCGCTGGTCGCCGTGCGCAGCGTCCTGGCCGCGGTGATCGCGGGCGGTGCCCTGCTCGTGCTGCGCGTGCCGGTGCCCGCCCGCCGCCATTGGCCGGGCCTCGCGGTCGTCGCCGCCGGTGTCGTCCTCGGCTTCCCGCTGCTGACCACGCTCGCGCTGGAGACCTCGACCACCGCGCACGCCGCCGTCGTGGTCGGCCTGCTCCCGTTGACCACCGCGCTCTTCTCCGCCCTGCGGGTCGGCACCCGGCCCTCGCGGACCTTCTGGATCGCGGCCCTCGCGGGCGCGGCGGCGGTGCTGGCCTTCACCGTGCAGCAGAGCGGCGGTGCGCTGACCACGGCCGACCTGTACCTCTTCGCGGCACTGCTGGTGTGCGCGGCCGGCTACACCGAGGGCGGCCGGCTGGCCCGGGTCATGCCGGGCTGGCACGTCATCGGCTGGGCGCTGACGCTGTGCCTGCCGCTGACCGTGCCCGTCGCCGCGTTCGCCCTGGCGCAGGAACCCGTGCAGCTCACCGCGCACAGCGTCAGCGGGCTGCTCTGGGTCGCCGCGGGCTCGCAGTTCCTCGGACTGGTCGTCTGGTACCGGGGCATGGCGGCCATCGGCATCCCGAAGGCCAGCCAGTTGCAGCTCGCTCAGCCCCTGCTCACACTGGTGTGGTCGGTGCTGCTGCTGGGCGAGCACCTGACGGTGGCCGCCCCGCTGACGGCGGCGGCGGTGCTCGTCTGCATCGCCGTCACACAACGGGCGCGCGGCTGAGCAGGGCGGTGTACGGCCCCTGCCGACCCGCGTCCCCGGCCGTAGACTCAAGGCCACGGACCGCTGCTCCGCTCCTTGTGAGGAGGCCCCAGATGCGCGCAACCGTGGGCGACCAGCTCGTCCAGCACGGCAGGGTGGTCGGTCAGCACGACAAGGTCGGCGAGATCGTCGAGGTGCTCGGCCAGGAGGGCAACCCCCCGTACCGCGTCCGGTTCGAGGACGGGCACGAGGGCGTGTGCTCGCCGGGCCCCGACACCGAGATCCGCCACCGGGAGACCACCACCGGGCCGTGACTCAGCGCGGGGGGTTCGCCGGTTGCCCGTAGTGGTCGGCGACCGCCCTCGCCATCGCCCCGATCCGATCGGTCGCCAGGTCCCTGGCGGCGAAGAAGACGTGCCCGCGCACCTGCGCGTGCTCCTTGGCGAGCGTCAGGTGCCGGGACAGCTCGGCCGGGTCCTGCCAGGCCGCGGGCTGCGCGGGGTCTCCGGCCTTGTACAGCGCCTCCCCCACGTAGAGCTGCGTCGAGGTGCCGCGCGCGACCTCCGCCCACCAGGGCACGAGTTTCGCGTAGTCGGCGGCGGCGAACCCGATGTTCCAGTACAGCTGCGGGACGATGTAGTCGATCCAGCTCTCGCGCACCCACCTGCGGGTGTCCGCGTGCAGGTCGTCGTAGGTCTGCACGCCCGCCCGGGTGTCCGAGCCGAGCGGGTCGGTCGCGGCGTTGCGCCACACGCCGAAGGGGCTGATGCCGAAGCGGGCGCCCGGCCGGACCTCCTTGACGCGGGCCGCCGTCTCCCGCACCAGCCGGTCGATGTTGTCCCGCCGCCAGGCGGCCCGGTCCGGGAAGCCGGAGCCGTACTCGTCGTGGGCGGCGTCGTCGTCGAAGCTCTGGCCCGCCACGGGGTAGGGGTAGAAGTAGTCGTCGAAGTGGACGCCGTCGACGGGGTACTTCGCGACCGCGTCGAGCATCGCGTCCTGCACGAAGGCCCGGACCTCGGGCAGCCCCGGGTTGTAGTAGAGCTTCCCGCCGTACGCCACCACCCACTCCGGGTTCTTCCGGGCGGGGTGCGAGGCGGCGAGCCGGGTCGGGTCGGTGTGGGCGGCGACCCGGTACGGGTTGAACCAGGCGTGCAGGTGCAGGCCGCGGGCATGGGCCTCCTCGACGGCCGTGCCCAGCGGGTCCCAGCCCGGGTCCTTGCCCTGGGTGCCGGTGAGGTACTGCGACCACGGCTCGTACGGCGAGGGCCACAGCGCGTCCGCCGCGGGCCGGACCTGGAAGAACACGGTGTTGAGCCGGTTGCGCACGGCCGTGTCGAGGTGGGTGAGGAGTTCGGAGCGCTGCTGCGCGGCGGTCAGCCCCGGCTTCGAGGGCCAGTCCCGGTTGGCCACGGTCGCGAGCCAGACGCCCCGCATCTCCGAGACCGGTGCTCCGCCCCCGCGCCCGGTCGCGGCCGACGCCGGAGGCATCATCGTGAAAGCCGACAGCGCCGCCACCGCGAACGCCCTGCGTGACACTCGTCCCATCCGCATGCCCCAAAAAAGCCGCGGATCCGCCCGGTCGCGGATCGCTCCGGGCCCAGCATGCCCGACGCGGACCCGACCCCCGCGATCGATCATCGATACTTGGGAGTAACGTGCACGAACGGAGCAGGCACCGGGATCCGGCGGACCTGCCCGGTCGTGGATCAGCAGCGAAAGGGACGATGTGACGGACATCCCAGCGGGAGACATTGCACGCGTCGGAGTCGTGGGCTGCGGTCAGATGGGCGCGGGGATCGCCGAGGTGTGCGCCCGGGCCGGCCTGGACGTCATGGTCGCCGAGACCACCGGCGAGGCCCTGGAGATCGGCCGCACCCGGCTGTACAACTCCCTGGCCAAGGCCGCCGAGCGCGGCAAGATCACCGAGGAGGAGCTCGAGGCCACGCAGGCCCGCCTGAGCTTCACCACGGACCTCGGCGAGTTCGCCGACCGTGACCTGGTGATCGAGGCCGTCGTCGAGAACGAGCAGGTCAAGACCGAGATCTTCCAGGTGCTGGACCAGGTCGTGACCCGACCGGACGCGATCCTGGCCTCCAACACCTCCTCGATCCCGCTGGTGAAGCTGGCGGTGGCGACCGCGCGGCCGGACCAGGTCATCGGCATCCACTTCTTCAACCCGGCCCCGGTGCAGAAGCTCGTCGAGCTGATCCCGGCGCTCACCACGTCCGAGGGCACGATCAGCCGCGCCCAGGTGTTCACGGAGAAGCTGCTGGGCAAGCACGCGATCCGCGCCCAGGACCGCTCCGGCTTCGTGGTCAACGCGCTGCTGATCCCGTACCTGCTGTCCGCGATCCGCATGTTCGAGACGGGCATCGCCAGCCGCGAGGACATCGACAACGGCATGGAGATGGGCTGCGCCCACCCGATGGGCCCGCTGAAGCTGTCCGACCTGATCGGCCTGGACACGGTCGCCTCGGTCGCGCAGTCGATGTACGAGGAGTACAAGGAGCCCCTGTACGCCGCTCCCCCGCTGCTCCAGCGCATGGTCGACGCGGGCCGTCTGGGCCGCAAGACGGGCTCGGGCTTCTACACGTACGGCTGACCGCCCCACAGGCCGGTTACAGTCGGTCAGATTTCGGCCAACCGGCGGGCCCGGCACCGGATCGGGTGCCGGGCCCGCGGCATTCACACACCGTGTGCGCGGCGGGCTCGCATATGCCCTCCGCACACTCTCCCCAGGCGCCCACCAGGCGAGTTGACTCCTCATGCGCATGCAAGGGATGTGAAACGACTACGGAAAGGAGCGGAATCGTGACCGCCGATCCCGAGCATCCCGTCGTTCATGGAGAACTCGCAGAGTTACGACGCCGCCTCGATGTGGCGTACGCCCGCGTCGAGGGCGGCCTGGCACTGCTCAGCCACCGCACCGAGGAGACCGCCAAGGAGATCGAGGAGCTCAACACCCGGATCCACACGCTGGAACACGCGCGCTGGCCGCTGCCCGCGGTCGCCGCCCTCACCGCCGTGGGTGCCCTCGTCGTCGCGATCTGGCAGGCGCTGGGACGCTAGTTCAGGGCAAGGTGTCCTGACCGAGCCTGAGATGGTGCAGCAGAAGTAACGCGGCCGCCATGTTGGCGGCCGGGACCTCGCCGCGGGCGACCATGTCGGGGACGAGCTTGAGCGGAACCCATTCCCGGCGGTCCGACTCGAAGTCGTCCACGGGGTGTCCGACGTACTCGCCCTCGTCGGCCCAGTACACGTGGTGCCGGGCGTCGGTGAGCCCGTTGGACGGCTCCACGCTCATGAGGTGGTGCAGGGGTCCCGGCCGCCAGCCGGTCTCCTCCTCCAGTTCCCTGGCGGCCGCGCGGGCGATGTCCTCGCCGTCCTCGACCACTCCCGCCGCGAGTTCCCACCCCCAGCTGTCCGTGATGAAGCGGTGCCGCCAGAGCAGCAGCACCTCGTTGGCCTCGTTCACCACCGTGGCCACGGCGACGGGCCGCAGCCGGATGAGGAAGTGGTCGAGGTGCCGGCCGTCCGGCAGTTCGACATCCGCGAGATTGACGCTGAACCAGCGGTTTGAGTACACACTTTGTTCGTTGTGTTTCGTCCACTGCACGGTTCTGCCACCTTCCGTCGAGTAAGGGGCAATATCGCAGCAGGGACGTGGTGACAGCAGGCGCACAGGAGGCGGCTCGGGATCAGGCGGACGCCGCCGCCCTGGTCTACAACGGTACGCGCAGTGCTCCGTCGATGAGTTCGGCGGCCTCGGCCGTGCCCGCGCACCCGCTGCGCACCAGATGCTCGCGCACCGCGCGCAGCCGGTCGCGCAGTCGCTGGGACTCCATGCCACGGGCCTGTTCGGCCATCTGCACGGCGATGGCCACGGCCTTGTCGGCGTTGCCCTGCCGCAGCTCGATGGTGCTGAGCATGGCCAGCCGGTGCACTCTGCCCCGGTCGTGCGCCGGGTTGTCGACCGCGGCCGCGGCGTGTTCCCCGGCGGCCGCGATCTCGCCGAGGCTGAGCAGCGCCTCCGCCACCTGGACGTTGACCAGGCCCGGCTGGACATAGCCGGTCTCGTCGGGCTCGTAGCCGCGCCGGATCCGCTCGGCGGCCTGCTCGGCCCGGCGGATGCAGGACAGGGCACTGCTGCCGTCGCCGAGGTGCGCGTACGCCTTGGCCTGCATCGCGTAGAGGTCGGAGGCGAGCGCCGGGGTGATGTGCCGGCCGGCGGCCCGCAGCGCGGCCTCCGCGAAGGCCACGGCCTGCCGGTACTCCCGCATGAACAGCGACTGGTTGACCAGCAGGGCGATGATGTACGCCCCGAGCCCCCGGTCACCGCTGGCCTTGGCGAGCCGCAGCGCCTGGTGGAAGTAGCGCTGGGCGAGGCCGTGCGCGTCGGAGTCGTACGCGCAGATGCCGGCCACGGCCACCAACCCGCCGGTGGCCCGGTGCAGTTGGCGGCCGGTCTCGTCGGTGTAGCTGCCGCGCAGCAGCGGGGCGGCCTCGGCGTTGAGGAAGCCGACGATCCGGGCGCGCGTCGCGATGCCCCCGGCCTTGCGGTACATCTGCTCGTAGTGCGTCCGGGCGGCCCGCAGCATCTCCAGGTCGCCGGGGGTGACGCGGTGTCTGCCGCCGCGGGAGACGTCGACGTCCTCGGGCGGGTTCTCCCACTCCCACACGGGCATGACGGCGGGTGTTCCGGTGAGGGCGGGCGCGCCCAGGATGTGCGGGCGCTGCTGCTGGTCGGAGCGCCACAGGGCGGTGGCCCGCTCGACGAATCCGGAGAGCGAGCCGGTGTGCGGGGCGGCCGGCTCGCCGGGCACGCCGAGGCCGATGTCGTCGAGGGTGACCTGCCGCCGCAGCCGGGCCGCGAGCACCTCGCAGATGAGGTCGGGCACCTGGCCCCGGGGGCGCTGCCCCTTCAACCACCGGGCTACGGCGGTGTGTTCGTACCGCAGGGACAGGCCTCGCGCCCGTCCCGCCTGGTTGACGTGTGCGGCCAGCCCCGCGTGCGAGATCCCCGCCTCGTCCAGGATCGCGTCGAGCAGAGTGTTGGGCTGCATGTGGGCCCCCCGGGTGGCTCGGTGCGGTCAGCGTAGTGGTTCCGCCTTCACACGGGGTGTGAACGGAGTGCTCGAATCCGCACGGTGTGCGCGCTGTCGCTCTGCGTCGCCGACCGGTTGACTGAAATGCCTCGCAAGAGGCCGGCCGGGCCGCCGGCTCCCCCTCGTACAGTGCGGCGGCCCGCTACCGCCGTCCGCCCGGCTGCCTGCCCGACACTCCGTGGCGGGGCGGACGGCTCCGCCGGCCGGACCGGGCGGGTCATCGCCGCTGTGTCAGTGGTGCGTTGCCGGCTGCGGGTGTCTCCTGACCGGCCGCGCCGTTCCCCGCGCCCCTGCGGGACGTGTCGCGGCTGTTGGTGACGACCATCAGGGCGATGTCGTCCGACGGCGCGTCCCGTGTGTGGTTCCGGAGAGCGGCGAGAACTCCGCGCAGAACGGCTTGGGCTGAGCGGGGCTCTGCCTGCCCGAGGCTCGTCACCACGCTCGACAGGGGGAAGAACCGGCCACGGGCATCCCGCGCGTCCTGCGCGCCGTCCGTGAAGAGGAACAGCGCGTCACCGGGCCCCAGGAACCCCAGACCTACGGTGGTCAGCTCGGCCGGCAGGGGGAACAGGCCAAGGGGTGGGTACGGATCGGCCGGGGCGAGTTGGCGGACGCCCGACGGGCCCATCCGAAACGGCCACGGGTGCCCGCAGTTCAGGGCGAGCATCTCGCCGTCGGACCGGATCTCCACGAGCAACAGGGTCACGAACTCCTCGGCGGCACTGGCCTGATGTCCCTGGCGCAGATGCCGGTCGAGCGCGCGTTCCAGCCGGCGCAGCACCGCGCCGAGTTCCTTCTCGTCGTGGGCGGCCTCGCGGAAGCAGCCGAGCACGGCGGCCACGGTTCCCAGCGCGCCGATCCCGTGCCCGCGTACGTCACCCATGACGGCCCGTACGCCGTACTCGGTGGCGACGACCTCGTACAGGTCACCGCCGATGGCGGCGCCCCGCTCCGCCGACAGCTGGGCGGCGGCGACGTCCAGCCCGCCGACGTTCGAGGGCGGCGGCCGCAGCAGCGCGTCCTGCGCGGCGCCCGCGACCCGGCGCAACTGCCGCAGCTCACGCGTCAGCGACTGCCGCACATGGAGGATCAGCCCCGTCCCGACCGCGAAGAACACGGCGCTGGTGACGAGCCGCGCCTCCAGGTGGGTCTCCTGGGCGAGCGGACAGGCCAGCTTGTACGTGACGGCCGCCGCGCCCCACACCGTCGGCAGTCCGAGGCTGCGCACCCGACCCTTGATGCGGATCATGCCGATGGCCCCCCAATAGGCCCTGACACACAGAATCGGACCGGCCCAGAAGGCCGGTCCGATTCTGTTGGACAGTCCACCCGAAAGGGCGGGATCACCCCCGTTTACCACTCAAAAGAGTGAGGTGACCCGCCCCGCAAGGGGCGCGGGGAACTGCGCGACCAGCCACGACGAACCCGCGGCGGCACCACCGCGCAGCCTCACGGCGCTAACTCCGCAACTCGGCACCCACCCGCTCACCGGCGAGAGCGACCGCCGCGTCCCGGGCCGCGGAGGCCTCGTCCACGGTCAGCGTCCGGTCGGCCGCCCGGAACCGCAGCGCGTAGGCGAGCGACTTCCGCCCCTCACCCAGCTGCTCGGCGTTCTCGTACACGTCGAACAGCCGGATGGACTCCAGCAGTTCACCGGCCCCGTCGCGCAGCGCCTCCTCGACCTCCGCCGCCGGAACCACCGCGTCGACGACCAGGGCGACATCCTGTGTGGCGACGGGGAACGTGGAGATGCGCGGCGCCGCCACCGTGGCGTCACCGGCGGACTCCACCGCGTCCAGGTCGAGCTCCATCGCGCAGGTGCGCGCGGGCAGCCCCAGCGCCTTCACGACTCGCGGGTGCAGCTCACCGGCGTGCCCCACGACCCGCTCGGCACCGTCGACGGTGACGGCCAGTTCGGCGCACCGCCCCGGGTGCCACGGCCCGTACTGCCCCTTGCGGATGACCAGCTCGGCACCGGCCTCACGGGCGACGGCCCGCGCAGCCTCGACCGCGTCGGCCCAGTCGGCCGGACGGCCCTTGCCCCACCAGCCGGCCTGCTCGCGCGCGCCGGCGAGCACGACGGCGACGTGTCGCGGCTGCTCGGGCAGCGCGGCGTTCAGCTCGGCGAGCTCCTCGTCGGTCGGACGGCGGTCGACGGGCAGCACGGCCGCGATCCGCTGCTCCTCGCGCGGCCGGAAGACCAGGCCGGACTCGAACAGCGCGAGGTCGTGCGAGCCCCGGCCGTCGTTGCGGCGCAGGGCGGCGAGCAGGCCCGGCAGCAGCGTCGTGCGCAGCGCGGGCTCCTCGTCGCTCAGCGGGTTGCTGAGCTTCACGACGCGGCGGGCCGGGTCGTCCTTGTCCAGGCCGAGCTGGTCGAAGACCTGCTCGCCGATGAAGGGGTAGTTCAGCGCCTCGACGTACCCGGCACCGGCCAGGGCACGGCCGACGCGGCGGTGCAGCCGCTGCCGGTCCGTGAGGCCGAGGCCCGCCGGCGGCTTGGGCAGCGTGGAGGGCAGGTTCTCGTAGCCCTCCAGGCGGATGACCTCTTCGGCCAGGTCGTTCGGGTCGGTGAGGTCGGGCCGCCAGGACGGGACGGTGACGATCAACTCGTCCTGCCCGTACACGTCGCAGCCGATCTCCTGGAGCCGCCGGACGACGGTCTCGCGGCCGTAGGCGACGCCCGCGACCTTGTCCGGGTGGTCGGCCGGGATGGTGATGGTGCGCGGCGCGGTCGGGGCGAGGACCTCGGTGACGCCGGCCTCCGCCGTACCGCCGGCGAGGAGGACCAGCAGGTCGACCGTGCGCTGCGCGGCAGCGGCGGCGGCCTGCGGGTCGACGCCGCGCTCGAAGCGCCGGGACGCCTCGGAGGACAGCTTGTGCCGGCGGGCCGTGCGGGCGATCGAGGTCGCGTCGAAGTGGGCGGCCTCGATGACGACGTCCGCGGTGGCGTTCTCCACGTTGTCGTGGTCGGCGATCTCCGTGTTGGCGCCGCCCATGACACCGGCGAGGCCGATGGGGCCGCGGTCGTCGGTGATGACCAGGTCCTCGGCGTCCAGCGTGCGCTCGACGCCGTCGAGGGTGGTGAGCTTCTCGCCCGGCTCGGCGCGGCGCACGCCGATCGTGCCCTGGACCAGGCCGCGGTCGTAGGCGTGCAGCGGCTGGCCGAGCTCCATCATCACGTAGTTGGTGACGTCGACGGCGAGCGAGATCGGGCGCATGCCGACCTTCTGCAGCCGGCGCTGCAGCCAGATCGGGGAGCGGGCCTCGGCGCTCAGGCCGGTCACCGTGCGGGCGGTGAAGCGGTCGCAGCCGGTGGGGTCGGAGATCCGCACCGGGTAGCCGTACGCGTTCGGGCCGGGCACGTCGATCAGGGCCGGGTCGCGCAGCGGCAGGCCGTAGGCGATGGCCGTCTCGCGGGCGACGCCGCGGATGGACAGGCAGTAGCCGCGGTCGGGCGTGACGGCGATGTCGAGGACCTCGTCGACCAGCTCCAGCAGCTCGACGGCGTCCTTGCCGACCTCGGTCTCCGGGGGCAGCACGATGATGCCCTTGGTGCCGTCGTCGCCCATGTTCAGCTCGTCGCTGGAGCAGATCATGCCGCGGGACATCTTGCCGTAGGTCTTGCGCTCGGCGATCTGGAAGTCACCGGGCAGGACGGCGCCGGGCAGGGCGACGACGACCTTGTCGCCGACGGCGAAGTTGCGGGCGCCGCAGACGATCTCCTGGGGCTCGCCGGTGCCGTTGGCCTGGCCGACGTCGACGGTGCAGAAGCGGATCGGCTTCTTGAACTCCGTCAGCTCCTCGATCGTCGCCACCCGGCCCACGACCAGGGGGCCCTTGAGGTCGGCGCCGAGCTGCTCGACGGTCTCGACCTCCAGACCGGCCGAAATGAGCTTGGCCTGGACGTCCCGGCCGGTCTCCGTCACCGGCAGGTCGACGTACTCCCGCAGCCAAGAAAGCGGGACCCGCATCAGATCTCCATCCCGAACGGCCGGGTGAACCGGACGTCACCCTCGACCATGTCTCGCATGTCCTCGACGTTGTGGCGGAACATCAGCATCCGCTCGATGCCGAACCCGAAGGCGAAGCCGCTGTACTTCTCGGGGTCGACGCCGCAGGCCGTGAGCACCCGCGGGTTGACCATGCCGCAGCCGCCGAGCTCGATCCAGCCCTCGGACGAGCAGGTGCGGCAGGGGCGGTCGGGGTTGCCGATGGACTCGCCCTTGCAGACGTAGCAGAGCATGTCCATCTCGGCGCTCGGCTCGGTGAAGGGGAAGTAGTTCGGCCGCAGCCGGGTCTTCATGTCCTCGCCGAACAGGGCCTGGACCATGTGGTCGAGCGTGCCCTTGAGGTCGGCCATGGTCAGGCCCTCGTCCACCGCGAGCAGCTCGATCTGGTGGAAGACGGGCGTGTGCGTGGCGTCCAGCTCGTCGGTGCGGAACACGCGGCCGGGGCACACGATGTAGACGGGCAGCTCACGGTCGAGCAGCGCACGGGCCTGCACCGGGGAGGTGTGGGTGCGCAGGACGACGCCGGAGCCGGACTCCTCGGTGCCCTTGGGGCCCTGCACGAAGAAGGTGTCCTGCATCTGCCGGGCCGGGTGGTCGGGCAGGAAGTTCAGGGCGTCGAAGTTGAACCACTCGGCCTCGGCCTCGGGCCCCTCGGCGACCTCGTAGCCCATGGCCACGAAGACGTCCGCGACCCGCTCCATCATGGTGGTGAGCGGGTGCCGGGCGCCGGACGGTACGCGGTCGTAGGGCAGCGTGACGTCCACCGCCTCCTCGACCAGCACCCGGGCGTCCCGCTCGGCCTCCAGCTCGCTCTGACGCGCGGCGAGGCCCTTGTTCACGGCACCGCGGGCCTGACCGACCCGCTTGCCGGCCTCGGCCTTGGCGTGCGGGGGCAGGGCGCCGATCTCGCGGTTGGCGAGGGCCAGCGGGGAGGCGGGGCCGGTGTGGGCGACCTTGGCCTCGTGGAGCGCGTCGAGGGAATCCGCGGCGGCGAAGGCGGCGAGCGCCTCGTCCCGCATGCGCTCGATCTCTTCCGGTTTCAACGTCTCGACCTCGACCGGGTCGTACGACTTATTCGGTGCCGACATCTCTTCCCGTGCTTCCGATTGTCCCCCAGCTACCGCTGGGAGGTGCCCCCAGGCTGAAGGCCCCCGCGACCGACTCACGGCCGTCTGCAGGGACACAAAGGTGCCAATGGCCGAGTCTAACGGGGTGGAGGTATACGAATGCGCCCGTGGTCCTCAGGCGAGATACGCCGGAGCCGCCACGGGCAACGTAAATCGGAACTCGGCGCCGGCGCCGGGGGCGCGGCCGACGGTGATGGTGCCGCCGTGGGCCTCGACGATGCCCTTGACGATGTAGAGCCCGAGGCCCGTGCCACCGCGCTTGCTGCCCCGCCAGAAGCGGGTGAAGACGCGGTTCATGGACTCCTCCGGGATGCCGGGCCCCTCGTCGCTCACCGTGACCGACGTACCGGTGTCCTCGCCCTCGCGGGGGGACGCCGTGGCCGTGACGTCGATCGTGACAGTTCCCTCGCCGTGCCGCACGGCATTTTCCAGCAGATTGCTGAGCACCTGGTCGATCTTGTCGGGGTCGGCCCACAGGTCGGGCAGCGGCTGCTGGACCCGCAGCAGGAACCGGTCGGCGGGCTGCCCGGCGGCCACGTAGGCCTGGATGTGCCGTCCCACGGCGGCGCCGATGTCGACGGGCTGGCGGCGCACCTCCAGGCGGCCGGAGTCGATCCGGGAGATGTCGAGCAGCTCGGCGATGAGCCGGGTGACGCGGTCGGCGTCGGCGTCGACGGTCTCCAGCATCAGCCGCTTCTGGTCGTCGGTGAAGCGTTCCCACTTGGCGAGCAGGGTGGCGGTGAAGCCCTTGACGGAGGTGAGCGGGGAGCGCAGTTCGTGGGCGACGGTGGCGATCAGCTCGGCGTGGCTGCGCTCGGTGCGGCGGCGGGCCTCGGTGTCGCGCAGGGTGACGACCAGGCGGCGGACGGGTCCGGTGGGCCGGGTGCGGACGTAGCGCGCGGAGACCAGCACCTCGCGTCCGCCGGGGAGGAGCAGGTTGCGCTCGGGCTGTCCGACGCGGATGGCGAGACCGCCGTACGGGTCGGTCAGCTGCCACCAGCGGCGCCCTTCGAGGTCCTCTAATGGCAGGGCCTTCTCCAGCGGCTGCCCGAGGGCCTCGCGGGCGCGGACGGCGGTGATGCGCTCGGCGGCGGCGTTGAAGCAGATGACGCGGCCCTGCTCGTCGGCGACGACGAGCCCGTCGGGCAGCTGGTCGGGGTCGATGCCGAGGCAGGCGAGATCCCCGGGCGGCCGGGCCGCGGCAGGCGGGTTCCCGGCGTCCTGGGCTCCCGGTGCGCTGCTCGTGGCGACAGTCATCCCCGTACCCCACCTCCAAGGCTCCGCAGAGGGGTCCCTGAGCTGGTCACCCTACTAGTTCCCGGTGACGGAGCGGCACCCTCCGAAGGCGCGCTGTGCACGCGCCGACGCATAGAGACATACGGCGGCGGCGGTGGCGAGGTTCAGGCTCTCGGCCTTCCCGTGGATCGGGACGCGCACGACGGCGTCGGTGAGGGCGCGGGTCTCCTCCGGCAGGCCCCAGGCCTCGTTGCCGAAGACCCAGGCGGTCGGGCCGCCCATGGTGCCCTTGTCGAGCTCGTCGTCGAGGTCGCGGTCGCCGGCCCCGTCGGCGGCGAGGACGCGGACACCGGCGGCGCGCAGCGCTTGGACGGCGTGCTCCACGGGGACGCCGACGGCGACGGGCAGGTGGAACAGGGAGCCGACGGAGGCGCGGACGGCCTTGGGGTTGTACACGTCGACGGAGGCGTCGGTCAGCACGACGGCCTCGGCGCCGGCGGCGTCGGCGCAGCGCAGCACGGTGCCGGCGTTTCCGGGGTCGCGCACGTTCGCGAGGAGGGCGACCAGCCGGGGCCGGGCCTTCAGGACGTCGTCGAAGGGCGTGTCCAGGAAGCGGCAGACGCCGACGAGGCCCTGCGGGGTGACGGTGGTGGAGATGTCGGCGATGACCTGCTCGGAGGCGAGGTGCACCCGGGCTCCGGCGTCCCGGGCCGCCCCGACGATGTCGGCGTACCGCTCGGCGGCCTCCAGCGTCGCGAACAGTTCCACGAGCGTGGCCGAGCCCCCGGCCCGATGTCCCGCGGCCTCCCGCACGGCCTGCGGCCCCTCCGCGAGGAACAGCCGCTCCTTCCCCCGGAAGTTCCGCTTGGCCAGCCGTCGCGCCGCCAGGACGCGGGTGGAGCGGGGGGAGATGAGCTCGGGGGTGGCAGGGGACATCCTGTTCGCTTTCTCGGTAGCTGCACAGCAGGACCCGCAGGCCGAACGGCCTGCGGGTCCTGTCAGTCACATCGGCTCGGAGCCGGCGTCAGGCCGCCTTGGGGGCGTTGACGTCGCTCGGCAGCGCCTTCTGGGCGACCTCGACGAGCGCGGCGAACGCACCGGCGTCGTTGACGGCCAGCTCGGCCAGGATCTTGCGGTCGACCTCGATGTTGGCGGCCTTCAGACCCTGGATGAAGCGGTTGTAGGTCATGCCGTTGGCGCGGGCAGCGGCGTTGATGCGCTGGATCCACAGCTGACGGAAGTCGCCCTTGCGCTTCTTGCGGTCGTTGTAGTTGTAGACCAGCGAGTGGGTGACCTGCTCCTTGGCCTTGCGGTACAGGCGCGAACGCTGACCGCGGTAGCCGGAGGCCTGCTCGAGGATCGCCCGGCGCTTCTTGTGGGCGTTGACTGCCCGCTTGACGCGTGCCACTTCTTAACTCCTTGTAGCGGGGCCGTGGTGGTCCTCACACGGCCCGAAATCGATTGGGTCCCGGTCTGACGTACGTACGGCGCTCACGCGCCGGGGCGTCACTTGCCGAGAAGCTTCTTGATCTTCGCGGCGTCGCCCGGGGCCATCTCGGCGTTGCCGGTGAGGCGACGCGTCACACGGGACGACTTGTGCTCGAGCAGGTGGCGCTTGCCGGCGCGCTCGCGGAGCACCTTGCCGGAGCCGGTGATCTTGAAGCGCTTGCTGGCACCGCTGTGCGACTTGTTCTTCGGCATAGCGCCGTTCTCTCCTCGTCGGTGGCGCTCCGGTGCCCGGTCGTGAAACCGGGCACGGTGGAGCGTCGTCTTGTTTCGGTTGCTTCCTGGGACTGGCGTCCCGGGGGTCACGCCTCGGCGGGCTCCTCGGCCGGCGCCTCGGCGTCCGCGGCGTTCTGCGACTTGCCGGGGTTGGCCTTCGCTTCCGCCTTGCGGGCTTCCTGCGCCTGGCGAGCCTCGGCCATCGCCTCGGTCTTCTTCTTGTGCGGACCGAGAACCATGATCATGTTCCGGCCGTCCTGCTTCGGGTTCGACTCGACGAAACCGAGGTCCTGGACGTCCTCCGCGAGACGCTGCAGCAGTCGGTAGCCCAGCTCGGGCCGGGACTGCTCGCGACCACGGAACATGATCGTGATCTTGACCTTGTCGCCCTGCTTGAGGAACCGGACGACGTGACCCTTCTTGGTGTCATAGTCGTGCGGGTCGATCTTCGGCCGGAGCTTCATCTCCTTGATGACCGTGTGCGCCTGGTTCTTGCGCGCCTCACGGGCCTTCATGGCCGACTCGTACTTGAACTTCCCGTAGTCCATGAGCTTGCACACGGGCGGACGGGCGTTCGCCGCGACCTCGACCAGGTCCAGGTCGTACTCCTGCGCAAGCTCCAGTGCCTTGGCCAGGGGGACGATGCCCACCTGCTCGCCACTGGGACCGACAAGTCGCACCTCGGGAACGCGAATCCGGTCGTTGATGCGGGGCTCGGCGCTGATGGATCCTCCTCGGTAGCACCACGCGACGGTCTGGCGGACGGCCGCGTAACGTCTCTTTTCGATAGACCTAACCGCGCCGAAGCAAGAAAAATGCCCCGGACGATTCCCAGGCGGGGCTCCTCGAACTACCGGAGCACCGCCGCGGGGAAGCCGCGGGGCGCGCTTTCGGACGGGTCGCCGCCGCTGGGACGGGACCGTCTGACCGGTGACCCGCCGCCCTGGGGGCGGTCAGGTGGGAGTTCGAAAGCCTCCACTTGTGGGTCGGGCTCGCGGGCTGTGAGGCATACGGGTCCGACCGGTCGTTACACGAGATTACCAGCATTGGCCAGGAACGGCTAATTGTGGCAGGCCGGGGGCTGGTGCGGCTCACGCCCGGCCTGCGCCTATCGTGTGGGGCATGAGTGAGACCCCTCCTGAGTCCCCCGACTTCGACGCCATGGCCCGCGACATCGCCGAGGTCCCGGCGGTCGAGGTGATCGTGACGGTCGCCGTCAACCTGATGAGCGCGGCCGCCGTGAAGCTCGGTCTGACCGAGGAGGGCGAGAAGCACAAGGACCTGGACGAGGCCCGCAAGCTGGTGCACGCGCTGGCCGGTCTTCTGGACGCGTCCGCGACCGAGATCAGCTCCTTCCACGCGGCGCCCCTGCGCGACGGCCTGAAGTCGCTGCAGTTGGCGTTCCGTGAGGCCTCGCTGGTCCCGGACGAGCCCGGCCAGGGCCCGGGCGAGAAGTACACGGGCCCGGTCTACGGCTAGCCGCTCAGCGTACGAACAGGGGCTCGCCCGGGGGCGTCGCCTCGGCCGGCAGCAGTGCCAGGTCGAGGCCGCGCACCAGGCGGGCCCTCAGTGTTTCGTCGGCGGCCAGGCGCTCGGCGACGGACCGGGCGGCTTCGGCGGGAGCCGCGGACGGGTCCAGGACCAGGGCGAGGGTGCCGTCGGCCCGGCCGGGGCCGAGGTGGGCGCGCAGGACGGCGGGCTCGGCGGCCACGGCCTCGCGCACGGCGCCGACGACGGCCGGGTCGGCGAGCGGGTCGGTGGTGGCACGGCCCTCGGCGAGGGCGAGCAGGGCGGGGCCGGTCAGCTCGAACGCCACCGGTCCGGCCAGGTCCAGCACGACCGTGTCCGCCTTCTCGTGCGCGGCGGCCTGGAGGGCCTGGTGCAGGGGTACGGCGACGGGTCGGGCCTGCGGGTCCCAGCGGGCGAGGGAGTCCGTGGAGGTGAAGGCGGGCAGGGCGGTGCGTTTCCCGGCCTTGAGGGTCGGTACGGCCATGTCGCTGGTCTTCTCGCGGCGCAGTCCCCGCTCGTCCTCCTCGACCTCACCCAGCACGGCGACGACGGGGACCAGCAGCCGGGCGCCCTTGAGCGCCTCCAGGACGGGGCCCACGGCGGTGCGGTCCTCGGCCCAGGCGGCGAGGGCCGCGCTCAGCCGGGGGTCGGCGGAGCCGTCGTCGTCGGAGAAGCCGGGGTCGGGGATGTTCTTGTTCGCCACGGTCGTCGACCCTATCGGCCGGGCTGCGTGCCCCGAGCGGCGGCTCAGAAGTCCTGGTGGCTCGTGCGGCGCCCACGCCACAGGACGACGGCCGCGACCAGCAGGACGCCGCCGGCGCCGCCCGCGAGGGGGGCGGCCCAGTCGGCGGTGCCGTCGCCGGAGGAGACGGCGTCCGGGCCGCTGCCGAAGTACTTCGCGCCGTAGGAGGCCGACTGCAGGCCCTCGGGCTTCAGGCGTGCGGCGGCCCTGATGGCGGCGGCGGGGTCGACGAAGCCGAAGCCGCGGGAGTCGTCGCGGCCGTCGACGGGGGCGTCGCGGGCGGTGTCCTCCAGGAGTTTCTTGATCTGGGCCGGGGTCAGGCCGGGGTGGGCCGCCTTGACCAGGGCGGCGGCGCCGGAGACGAAGGCGGCGGCCGCGCTGGTGCCCCAGCCCTCGTAGTACTTGTGGTCCGGGTCGGCGATGACGACGTCGACGCCGGGGGCGCTGACGGTGGCGTACCAGCGGCGGGTGGAGAAGGAGGCGCGGGTTCCGGAGCGGTCGACGGCGGTGGCGGCGATGACGCCCGGGTAGGCCGCCGGGTAGGAGATGCGGTCGCCCTTCTCGCCGCCGTTGCCGGCGGAGGCGACGACGACCACGCCCTTCTTCAGGGCGTACTGGATGGCCTGGTCCTCGGTGGGTTCGGGGTGCGCGGAGGCGGAGTCGTCGCCGAGGGAGAGGTTGATGACGTCGGCGCCGTGGTCGGCGGCCCAGCGGATGCCCTCGGCGAGGGCGTTGCCGCGGGTGCTGCGGGCCTTGGCCCGGGAGGGGTCGCCGTCCTCCAGGATCACGCGGACGGGGAGGATCTTCGCCTCCGGGGCGATGCCGAGGACGCCGTCGGCGTTGCCGGGGCCGTGTCCGTGGCCGGCGATGATCCCGGCCATGGCGGTGCCGTGGCGGGCCCAGGCGCGGTCGCCGGGCTCGGCGCCGAAGCGGACCAGGTCCTTGCCGGGGAGGACGTTGCCGGCCAGGTCGGGGTGGTCGGCCTCGACGCCGGTGTCCAGGACTGCGACGGTGACGCCCGCGCCCTTGGTGGTCTGCCAGGCCTCCTGCGTGTGCATGGCCTCCAGGGCCCACTGCTGGGCGCGGATGCCGTCGGCGTGGGCGGTGGCGGAGGGGACCAGGACGAGGCCGGCGGCGAGGAGGACACTCAGGAACCCGCCCGTGCGGGACGTGACGGCTTTCACGACGACTGCTCCGTGGCCGAGCGGACGTTCTTGCGGAGGCCGCGTTCGACGCGGTCGGCGAGGCCCTTCGCCTCGTAGCCGAGGCCGGCCTGTGCCGGGGCGGTGGTGGCGCCGGACTCCGTGGCGTCCTCGGCGGGCTGCGGGTCGTCGACGGTGCGGCCGTCGGCCCAGCCGGAGACGGCGTAGACGACGACCGGGGCCTCGGTGAGCACGGAGACCGTCCAGGCGGCGCGCTGCCGGGCTCCGAACTCCGCGGCGGGGGTGTCCTTCGCGGCGTAGGGCAGAGGCATGAGGTCGCTGCGGCGGTCCAGGCGCTCCTTGCGGAAACGGTTCGCGAGGGAGGTCATGCCGGGGGCGTCGGCCGTGGTGAAGAGCAGGCCGACGGTGGTCACGTAGCTCTCGGTGGCGTCGGTGTAGGTGGCGCGCAGGAGGCGTTCGCAGCCGACGGGGGCGAGGGCCTTGCGGAGCAGGGGGTCGAAGGCGCCCTTGCAGCCGCTGTCCGGGGCGACGGCGATCCGGGTCCAGGTGCGGTCGGCTCCGCCGGGGCCGGCGCCCTGGCCCTGCACGGTGGGCGGGAACAGCTGGTCGACCGGGACGGTGTGCCAGAGGCCGCCGGCGGCGGTGAAGGTGCTGCGCGAGCCCTCGCCGCCGGAGTCCCCGACCAGCCAGCTGCCGGTGACGGCGCCGGAGATGAGCCCCAGCCCGAGCACGAGGCAGACGGCGGCCGCGGCGGCCTGCGACCTGCCACGCCGCCCGAGCGGACGGGGCCGGGCGGCGCCGTCGTACCCCTCGGGCTCCCCGAAGGACACGAGGGGCCGCGTGGCGCCGGGCGTACCCCCGGGGGCGAGGGGGGCGCTCCAGGAGAGGGCCGGGTCGGGCGCGACGGGGCTGGGCTCGGAGGCCGGCGGGGCGGAAGGTGGCCGCGGGGTCGGCTGAGCGGTAGGGGTCCGGGGGGCCGGCGGGGCGTGCGGGGCGGGCGGGGAGGTGTGCGGCTGTCGGCCGGGGGCCGCGGGCAGGCGTATCCCGCGCCCCGGGGTCGAGGCGGCATCGGCACCGGTCCCGGCGGCGGCGCCGGGCTGCGGCTCGCGGTTGGGGCGCGGCGGCGTTCCCGGCCGTACGGCACCGGGACGGCCCGCCGACGACATGGGCGCCGTGCCCGGCGTACCCGGGCGGCCGAAGGATTCGGCGGCCTCGGTGGGTGACGGTTCAGCGGGGATGGGACGCAGGCGTGCGGTCGTCTCGGTCGACTTCTCGTCCGGGGCGCCGGTACGGCGGGGCGTGGGGAGGCGGAAGGGCCGGTTCGCCCCGGCCGAGCCCTCGTCCGAAAGACCGGAACCGCCCATCCGGCCGGAGGAGTCCGACGACCTCCCCGTCTGGGAATCGGAAGGGCCGCTGGTCGAGAGCCGGTACGGGCGACCAGCCGTCTCCGTCGAGCGGTCGCGGGTGACGCCGGGCGGCGTGTCCGGGAAGCGGGCGGAGGCGGGGGGCGGGGGCGGCGTGGACTCGCCGCGCTGCGCGGCGGTGGTACCGAAGCTCGGGAAGCGGGGGCGGCCGGCGGGGGCATCGGCCCGCGCGGGGGCCGTCGCGCCGCCCCGGGTCGCATGGCCCTGGTCCGTGCCTGCCCCGGTCGACGCGCCGCTGAGGCCGAAGCGCCCGGCGGAGGAGTCCCGGCCAGCGGCCGTGGAACCGGCCGAGCCCGCGGAACCGGTCGGAGCCGCGTCACGGTCCGAGGACGGCCGCGGCACACCGGCCGCCGAACCCGCACGGCCACCCGCGCCCGAGCCGGAACCAGCACGGCCACCCGCGCCGGAGCCCGTACGAGCGTCCACGCCCGGACCGGACCCGGCGTCCGCACGGCCGCCCGTACCGGAACCGAACCCCGCACGAGCACCCGGACCGGACTGAGCACCGGAGTCCGCACTCGCCCCACCACCGGCTCCGGACCGGTTCGTGTCGTCCGGGGAGGGCTGCCGCTGTGCGGCCCGCGTCGAGCCGTCGGTGTCGAGAGGATCCCGTCCGTCCGCCGCCGGCGCGGGCGGGTGGGGCGGGCGGGGTGGGGTGGAAGGGCGGGGAGGTGTGGAGGGGCGCGGGGGGAAGGAGGCGCGTCGCGCTTCCGTGCTCATGCACCCCCCGCTTCCTCGTACCCGGGCCGCTCGTTCTCGCGCGGGCCGGTGATGTCCTGCCCGAGGCCCGGCACCGACTCGTCCCGGGCACACATACCCGCACGGACGGAGCGTCATCCGGCACGGCTTCCCGGCCGGCGTCGTTCCGCCGCACGTGCGCGTCACTCTACGGCTTGTCCCTGGGCGAACGGGAACCAGTCCACGAGCCCGGGGCATCTGCCCGGAACGTCCCCCTACCCTGCGGTAATCCAGTCTGGCAGGCTGCGTTCATGACTGCGCGCGCCGCCGACCGGGCCCGTTACGACCGGGCCACCGCCCATCTCGACGCCCCTCTCGCGATCGTGGACCTGGACGCCTTCGACGCCAACGCCGCCGATCTGGTCCGCCGCGCCGGGGGCAAGCCGATCCGGGTCGCCAGCAAGTCCGTGCGGTGCCGGGCGCTGCTCGAACGCGTCCTGGCCCGGGACGGCTTCGCGGGGATCATGTCGTTCACCCTCGCCGAGTCGCTGTGGCTGGCCCGGTCGGGGTTCGAGGACGTGCTGCTCGCCTACCCGTCGGCCGACCGTGCCGCGTACGCCGAACTCGCCGGTGATCCCAAGCTCGCCGCCGCCGTCACCGTGATGGTCGACGACGTCGCCCAGCTCGATCTCATCGACGCGTCCCGGGGCGGCGGGCGTGAAGTCGTGCGCGTGTGCCTGGAGTTGGACACGTCCTTGAGGCTGCTCGGCGGGCGGGTGCGGGTCGGGGCCCGGCGGTCGCCGCTGCACTCCCCCGCCGAAGTCGCCGACGTGGCCCGGGCGGTGGCCCGGCGGCCGGGCTTCGAGGTCGTGGGGATCATGGCCTACGAGGGGCACATCGCGGGTGTCGGGGACGCGGTGGCCGGGCGGCCGCTGCGGTCCCGTGCCGTGCGGCTGATGCAGGCGGCCGCCAAGCGCGAACTCGCCGAGCGGCGCGCCGAGGTGGTGCGCGCGGTGCGGGCCGTCGTGCCGGGGCTGGAGTTCGTCAACGGCGGCGGCACCGGGTCGGTGCAGCACACCGCGGCCGAGGACGCGGTGACCGAGATCGCCGCCGGGTCGGGGTTGTACGTGCCGCGGCTGTTCGACAACTACACGTCGTTCCGCGGCAGGCCGGCCGCGCTCTTCGCGCAGCCCGTCGTGCGGCGGCCGGGGGTCGGGGTGGTGACCGTGCTCGGCGGCGGGTATCCCGCCTCCGGGGCGGCCGGGGCGGACCGGTCGCCCGTGCCGTATCTGCCCGAGGGGCTGCGCTACGACCCGCAGGAGGGGGCCGGTGAGGTGCAGACGCCGCTGCTCGGCTCGCCCGCCGACGACCTGCTGATCGGTGACAAGGTGTGGTTCCGGCACGCCAAGGCCGGTGAGCTGTGCGAGCGGTTCGACGCGCTGCACCTGGTCGAGGGGGACACGGTGACGGCGACCGTGCCGACCTACCGGGGCGAGGGCCACACGTTCCTGTAGCGGCGCGGTGCCTCAGTCCGAGGGGCCGATGCTGCTGCCCACGCCGCCGCCCGTGTCCGCGTCGCCGAACGGCCGGATGCCCTTGGTGATGCGGTCCATGTCGGCGAGCGGCGGCCCGTCGTCGCCCGCGTCGAAGACGTACCGGACGAGGACGGGTGACTCGGTGCCGACGCTGGAGGGGAAGACGAGCGACTGGACGTAGCCGCCCGGGCCCTTGGCGGTGTGCACGCGCCAGCGGACGAGGTACCCGGCGCGGCCGGCCACCGCGACCGGCCCGGACTTGACGACCTGGTGCGAGTCGATGCCGCCGTGGAGTTCGCGGCCGAGTCGGTCGCGGTCGTAGGCCTCGTCGGCCGCGTCCTCGATGTCGGCCTTGGCGAGGGCCTCGGGGGACGTCTCGTCGGTCTCGGTCACCGTGCGGGAGAAGACCATGCCGTGGCGGCAGAGGCCGACGCCGCCGGGGCAGTCGTAGGTGCCGTCCGTCGTCATCACGACGTCGTCCTGGGCGACGTGCTGCGGGCGGACCCAGCCGTCGAGCAGCGGGAAGGTGACGCCGTTGAGCTGGTCCTCGACGACGGCCGGGTCGCCGGCGGACGTCTCGGAGGCCGACGCCTCGGGGGTCGGCTCGGGCGGGCCGGCCGGGGACGTGGGGGCGGGCGCCGTCGGGGCCGACCTCGTGTCCGTGCCGCCGTCGCCGTCGAAGGCGACCGCCGCGGTGACGATCGCCGCGACGAGGACGGCGCCCGCGGCGGTGACCGCGACGGCCTTCGCCCGCCCGGTCCCGCCGCCCGGGGGCGGGGGCACCGGGCCGGCGGGGGCCTCGGGCGCGCGGCGGTGCTCGGTCCAGGCCGTACCGTCCCACCAGCGCTCCTGGTGCGGGGCGTGCGGGTCGGGGTACCAGCCGGGCGGAGGCGTCATGCTCATCCCGGCACTGTAGGGCGAGTCACCGGCCGCACGACCCCTTACAGGGGTGTGACGTACGCCCCGGCGATACCGCCGTCCACCAGGAAGTCGGTGGCGTTGACGAAGGAGGAGTCGTCGCTGGCGAGGAAGGCCACGGCGGCGGCGATCTCATCGGCCTCGGCGAACCGGCCCAGCGGGATGTGCACCAGGCGGCGCGCGGCCCGCTCCGGGTCCTTGGCGAACAGCTCCTGGAGGAGGGGGGTGTTGACCGGGCCCGGGCAGAGGGCGTTCACGCGAATGCCCTCGCGGGCGAACTGCACGCCCAGTTCCCGGGACATGGCGAGGACGCCGCCCTTGGAGGCCGTGTACGAGATCTGCGAGGTGGCCGCGCCCATCCTGGCCACGAACGAGGCCGTGTTGATGATCGAGCCCTTGCCCTGGCGCCGCATGTAGGGGATGGCGGCCTTGCAGCACAGGTAGACGGAGGTGAGGTTGACCTCCTGGACGCGCTTCCAGGCCTCCAGGCCGGTCTCCAGGATGGAGTCGTCGTCGGGCGGGGAGATGCCGGCGTTGTTGAAGGCGATGTCGACGCTGCCGTAGGTGTCGTAGGCGATCCTGAAGAGGGCCTCGACCTCCTCGGGGTCGGTGACGTCGACCTTCACGAAGGTGCCGCCGGTCTCCTCGGCGGCGGCCTTGCCGCGGGTCTCGTCGACGTCGCCGCAGACGACGTGCGCGCCCTCGGAGGCGAGACGGCGGGCGGCGGCGAGTCCGATGCCGCTGCCGGCTCCGGTGACGACGGCCGTGCGGCCGACCAGACGGCGGCAGATGCTTTCCTGGGCAGTCACTGTGCGGGGCCCTCCGTGCTGATGAAGACGTTCTTGGTTTCGGTGAAGGCGGCCAGGGCGTCGGGGCCGAGTTCGCGGCCGACGCCGGACTGCTTGTAGCCGCCGAACGGGGTCCAGTAGCGGACGCTGGCGTGGGAGTTGACGGACAGGTTGCCGGCGCGGACGGCCCGGGAGACGCGCAGCGCCCGGCCGACGTCCCGGGTCCAGATGGAGCCGGAGAGGCCGTAGGGGGTGTCGTTGGCGAGGCGGACCGCGTCCTGCTCGTCGGTGAAGGGCAGGAGCACGGCGACGGGGCCGAAGATCTCCTCGCAGGCCGCGGGCGAGTCCGGCCGTTCCCCGGTGAGGACGGTCGGCGGGAACCAGAAGCCGGGCCCGTCGGGGGCGCTGCCGCGCAGGGCCGGGGCGTCCTCGGGCACGAAGCTGCGGACCCGGTCGAGCTGCTGCCGGGAGATCAGCGGGCCCATCTGGGTCTGCTCGTCGGCCGGGTCGCCCACCACCACGGCGGCGAGGGCCTCGGCGAGCAGCTCGCGGACCTCCTCGTAGACCTGCTCCTGCACCAGGACGCGGGTGCGGGCGCAGCAGTCCTGGCCGGAGTTGTCGAGGAAGGAGAAGGGGTCGACGGCGGTCTTGAGGTCGGCGTCGGCGAAGACGATGTTGGGGCTCTTGCCGCCGAGTTCGAGGGTGACGGGCTTGACCTGCTCGGCGCCGAGGGCGGCGACGCGGGTCCCGGTCCGGGTCGAGCCGGTGAAGACGATCTTGGCGACTCCGGGGTGCCGGACCAGGGCGTCGCCCGTGATGTCGCCGCGGCCCGGCAGGACCTGGAAGAGGTGCTCGGGGAGCCCGGCCTCCAGGGCGAGTTCGGCCAGGCGCAGGGCGGTGAGGGGGGTGGTCTCGGCGGGCTTGAGGAGGACCGCGTTGCCGGCGGCGAGGGCGGGGGCGGTGCCCCAGGCGGCGATCGGCATGGGGAAGTTCCAGGGCGCGATCACGCCGACCACGCCGAGCGGTTCGAGGATCGTGACGTCCAGGCCGCCGGGCACCGGGATCTGCCGGCCGGTGAGCCGCTCCACTCCCCCGGCCGCGTAGTCCAGCAGGTCGCGGACGTTGCCGGCCTCCCAGCGGGCGTTGCCGATGAGGTGCCCGGCCTCACGGACCTCCAGCCGGGCCAGTTCCTCCAGGTGCTCGTCGACGGTGGCGGCGAAGCGGCGCAGCAGCCGGGCGCGGTCCGCGGGGGGCAGGGCGGCCCAGATCCGCTGTGCCCTGGCGGCGTGCGTGACGGCCGCGTCGACGTCGGCCGGACTCGCCCCGGCGATGGCGGCGACGACTTCCTCGGTCGCGGGGTTCAGTACTTCCAGAAGGTGCTCGGAAGACAACAAGGGCCTCACATGCGTTCGAAGGAGCGGCGCAGCTCCCAGTCGGTCACCGCGGCGTCGAAGGCGTCCAGTTCAACGCGCGCCATGTTGCGGTAGTGCGCGACCACCTCGTCCCCGAAGGCGGCCCTGGCGATGGGGCTGTTCTCCCAGAGGTCGGCGGCCTCGCGCAGGGTGGTGGGGACGTGGGCGAAGTCGGCGGTGTAGGCGTTGCCCGGGCAGGCCTCGGGCAGTTCCAGCTTCTGCTCGATGCCGTGCAGCCCGGCCGCGACCAGTCCGGCCACGGCGAGGTAGGGGTTGACGTCGCCGCCGGGGAGCCGGTTCTCGAAGCGCATCGAGCGGCCGTGGCCGACCACGCGCAGCGCGCAGGTGCGGTTGTCCTGGCCCCAGGCGACGGCGGTGGGGGCGAACGAGCCGGGCTGGAAGCGTTTGTAGGAGTTGATGTTGGGGGCGTAGAGGAGGGAGAAGTCGCGCAGGGCGGCGAGCTGCCCGGCGAGGAAGTGGCGCATGACCTCGGACATGCCGCCTTCCAGGTCTCCGGCCATGGCGTTGTTCCCGTCGGCGTCCGCCAGCGAGAGGTGGATGTGGCAGGAGTTGCCCTCGCGCTCGTTGTACTTGGCCATGAAGGTGATCGACATGCCCTCCTGGGCGGCGATCTCCTTGGCGCCGGTCTTGTAGACGGCGTGCTGGTCGCAGGTGACCAGGGCCTCGTCGTAGCGGAAGGCGATCTCGTGCTGGCCGGGGTTGCACTCGCCCTTGGCGGACTCGACGGTGAGGCCGGCGCCCGCCATCTCGTTGCGGATGCGGCGCAGCAGGGGCTCGATGCGGCCGGTGCCGAGGACCGAGTAGTCGATGTTGTACTGGTTGGCCGGGGTGAGCCCGCTGTACCCCGCGTCCCAGGCCTGTTCGTAGGTGTCCTTGAAGACGATGAACTCCAGTTCCGTGCCGACCTGGGCGGTGTAGCCGAGTTCGGCCAGGCGCTCCAGCTGGCGGCGCAGGATCTGGCGGGGGGCGGCGACGACCGGTGAGCCGTCGTTCCAGGCGAGGTCGGCGTGGACCATGGCCGTGCCCTCGTTCCAGGGGACGCGGCGCAGGGTGGTCAGGTCCGGGTGCATGGCGAAGTCGCCGTAGCCGCGGTCCCAGGAGGACATCGCGTAGCCGTCGACGGTGTTCATCTCGGTGTCGACGGCGAGCAGGTAGTTGCAGCCCTCGGTGCCGTGCTGGAGGACTTCGTCGAGGAAGAAGCGTGCGGCGAACCGCTTGCCCTGGAGCCGCCCTTGCATGTCGGGGAAGGCCAGGACGACAGTGTCGATCTCACCGCCGGCGACGAGGGCGTGCAGCTCCTCGACGCTCAGCGGGGGTGTGCGGTCTGCCACGGGAGAGCCTCCTTCGGCTTCTTTCGGCGAGCCGGGAGCCATAAGGTATTGCGGAGAACCATTGCTTGGGAAGGGGGTACGGCCACATGCCGGAGGAAGCGGTCGGCGGAGTGCGGGACCGGCTGACGCCGGTGCTGCGGCCGGTGCGCGCGGGCAACGGCTTCGAGGAGGCCCTGGAGCAGATCCTCCAGGTCCTGCGGCTGGGCCTGGTGGCGGGGGGTGAGCGGCTGCCGGCGGAGCGGGAGCTGGCGGAGCGCCTGGGGATCAGCCGGGTGACGCTGCGCGAGGTGCTGAAGGTGCTCCAGGACCAGGGGCTGGTCGAGTCGCGCCGCGGCCGCTACGGAGGGACGTTCGTGCTGCCGCGCACGGACGCCGGCGGCGAGGACGAGCTGCGGCGGCGGATCGCCGAGGTCGACATAGAGGACGTGCTGCGCTTCCGGGAGGTGCTGGAGGTGGGCGCGGCCGGGCTGTGCGCGACGCACGGGCTGGACGAGGAGCGGGCGGAGCGGCTCCGCGAGGCGCTGGCGCGCACGCACGACGCCCCGCTCGCCGAGTACCGCCGCCTGGACACCCTGCTGCACCTGACGCTCGCCGAGCTGTCCGGCTCCCCCACCCTCACGGCCCAGTACGCGGCCGTCCGCGCGACCGTCAACGACCTGCTCGACTGCATCCCGCTCCTGGTGCGCAACCTGGAGCACTCCCAGCAGCAGCACACGGCCCTGGTGGAGGCCGTGATCGAGGGCGACGCCGACCAGGCGCGGGAGATCATGCGCGAGCACTGCGGGGGCACGGCGGCGCTACTGCGGGGCTTCCTGGGCTGAGCCGGCCGGTGGCCGGGCTTGGTGAGGGCTCCCGGTGGCCGGGCTCGGTGAGGGCTCCCGGTGGCCGGGCTTGGTGAGGATTTACGGGCGATTAACGCACGGGTCTTGCCTTCCCCCGTCCGGCACCGCAAAGGTATGGCCTCATTCCATTGAGTCGTAGCGCGCTCGACCCCGTGACCGCCGCCCCGTCGGGAGTCTGCCCATGTCCGAGGAACCCACCATCACCCCCGTCGCCCCGGAGGGCGACGACTACCTGGAGCGCAGAGCGCTCCGCCGCGGCAGCGCCGGCTGGGTGCTGCTGACCGGTCTCGGCGTCGCCTACGTCGTCTCCGGTGACTACTCGGGCTGGAACTTCGGCCTGGCCGAGGGCGGCTTCGGAGGCCTGGCGATCGCCATGGTCCTCATGGGCGCGATGTACGCGTGCATGGTCTTCGCGCTCGCCGAGCTGTCCTCGATCCTGCCGACGGCGGGCGGCGGCTACGGCTTCGCCCGGCGGGCGCTCGGCCCCTGGGGCGGCTTCCTGACCGGCACGGCGATCCTCATCGAGTACGTCCTCGCCCCCGCCGCCATCGTCATCTTCATCGGCGACTACGTCGAGTCGCTGGGCCTGTTCGGGCTGGAGTCCGGCTGGCCGATGTACCTGGTCTGCTTCGCGATCTTCCTGGGCATCCATCTGTGGGGCGTGGGCGAGGCGCTGCGCTTCAGCTTCGTCGTCACGGGCATCGCGGTCGCCGCCCTCGTCGTCTTCGCGCTGGCGGCGCTGCCCGACTTCTCCTTCGCCGCGCTGGACGACATCCCGGTGGACTCCTCGGCCGCCGGGTCGAACTCCTGGCTGCCGTTCGGCCTGCTCGGCATCTGGGCGGCGTTCCCCTTCGGCATGTGGTTCTTCCTGGGTGTCGAGGGCGTGCCGCTGGCCGCCGAGGAGACCAGGGAGCCGGCCCGCACGCTGCCGAAGGCGATCCGCTGGTCGATGGGCATCCTGGTGGTGCTGGCGGTGGTGACGTTCGTCGCGGCGGCGGGGGCGCGCGGCTCGGCCGCGATCCAGGAGGCGGGGAACCCGCTGGTCGAGGCGCTCCAGCCGGACGGCGAGGCCACGACCCTGAGCAGGATCGTGAACTACGCGGGTCTGGCCGGTCTGGTGGCGTCCTTCTTCTCGCTGATCTACGCGGGCTCGCGCCAGTTGTTCGCCCTGTCCCGCGCGGGCTACCTGCCCCGCTTCCTGTCCCTCACCAGCCGCCGCAAGGCGCCGTACCTGGGCCTGCTCGTGCCCGGCACGATCGGCTTCCTGCTGGCGGCGGTGTCGGGCAACGGCGCGCGCATGCTCAACATCGCCGTGTTCGGCGCGACCATCTCCTACGCGCTGATGTCGCTGTCCCACATCGTGCTGCGCCGCCGCGAGCCGGAGCTGCCGCGGCCGTACCGGACGCCGGGCGGGGTGCTGACCTCCTCGGTCGCCCTGGTGCTGGCCTGCGCGGCGCTGGTGGCGACGTTCCTGGTGGACGTGACGGCGGCGTTCATCGCGCTCGCGGTGTACGTGGTGGCCGTCGGGTACTTCGGCCTGTACAGCAGGAAGCGGCTGGTGGCGAAGGCGCCGGAGGAGGAGTTCGCGGCGCTGGCCGCGGCCGAGGCAGAGTTGGCACGGGACTGAACGTCGACCGGGAGGAAAGTCGCAGTGGCCAGGCCGTTGATCGGGGTCAGCACGTATCTGGAGGCCGGCGCCCGCTGGGGCGTGTGGGAGCTGGAGGCGGCCCTGCTGCCGGTCGGCTATCCCCGGCTGGTGCAGCGGGCGGGCGGCCTGGCCGCGATGCTGCCGCCGGACGACCCCGACCGGGCCGTGGAGACCGTGGCCCGGCTGGACGGGCTGGTCATCGCGGGCGGGCCGGATGTGGAGCCGGTCCGGTACGGGGCGGAGCGCGAGCCCCGGACGGGACCGCCGGCGCCGGAGCGGGACGCGTGGGAGCTGGCCCTGATCGACGCGGCCCTCGCCGCACGCGTGCCGTTGCTCGGCATCTGCCGGGGCATGCAGCTGCTGAACGTCGCGCTGGGCGGCACGCTCGTGCAGCACCTCGACGGCCACGCTGAGGTCGTGGGCGTCTTCGGCGGGCACCCCGTCAAGCCGGTGCCGGGCACGCGGTACGCCGGGATCGTGCCGGAGGAGACGTCGGTGCCGACGTACCACCACCAGGCCGTGGACCGCATCGGCGAGGGCCTGGTCCCGTCGGCGTACGCGGCGGACGGCACGGTGGAGGCCCTGGAACTGCCGTCCGGCGAGGGCTGGGTGCTGGGCGTGCAGTGGCACCCGGAGATGGGCGAGGACGTACGGGTGATGCGGGCGCTGGTGGAGGCGGCGGCAGCGCGCTGAACTCCGACGGGCTGCACCTCGGGACGCGGCGAGAAGCTCACCCCCGCGTCAGCGCCAGCAGATCCCGCGCCGGACCCGTCGGCCGGTGCCCCGTCGGCCACACCGCCCTCAGATCACGGGCCAGGGCGACCCCGTCCACCGGCACCCGCACCAGCCGCCGCATCGCCAGCTCCTCCCCCACCGCCAGTTCGCTCAGCACCGCCGGCCCGGCCCCGCTCACCGCCGCCGCCTTCACCGCCGTCGTCGAGGACAGCTCGATGAGCGGCCGGGCCAGACCGCCCAGCGCCGCGTCCAGCACCTGACGCGTCCCGGACCCCTTCTCCCGCAGGATCAGCGGTGTCGAGGCCAGTTCCTCCGCCGCCACCGGCCGCCGCCGGCGCCCCCACGCGTGTCCCGGCGCCGTCACCACTATCAGCCGGTCGTGGGCGATGACCACCGAGTCGAGCCCGGTCGGCACCGTCAGCCCCTCCACGAAGCCCAGGTCCGCCTCGTCCGACAGCAGCCGTTCCGCGACCACCGTCGAGTTGCCCGCGTGCAGGGACACCGCCGTGTCGGGCCGCTGCGCCCGCAGCGCGAGCAGCCAGCCAGGCAGCAGGTACTCGGCGATCGTCATGCTCGCCGCGACCCGCAGCCGGGAGTCCCGCCGGTCGCGCAGCGCCTGCGCCCCCACATCGAACGCCTCCGCCGCCTCGACGATCCGCCGCGCCCAGTCCGTCACCAGCGCACCGGCGTCCGTGAGCCGGGAACCCCGCGGCGAACGGTCGACCAGTGCCACGCCGAGCTGCCGCTCCATCGACCGGATCCGGCTGCTGGCCGCGGGCTGGGTGACGCCCAGTTCCCGCGCCGCGCCGCCGAGACTGCCGAGGCGCGCCACCGCCAGCAGCAACTCCAGGGCGCCGAGGTCCGGCACCCGGTGCGCCAGGGACCCGGCGACCGCCGGGCCGCCGCCCTGCTCATCCGTGTTGCTCATAAACCCAGCTTATGCCGCCATAGAGGCAAACTCCCTGGTGGTGCGCCTTCCGCCGCCCCACCGTAGGAGTCATGGTCACCGCAGCCCGGCCCCTCGCGCACCCCCTCTCCGTCCGCCATCTCGGACCCAACTGGTACGCCACCGTCATGGGCACCGCCGCCGTCGCCACCGCCGGAGCCGCTCTCCCGCCGCTCGCCCCGGGGCCGCGCGGCGTGCTCGCCGGGGTCTGGACCGCCTCCTTCGCTCTGCTCCTGATCGTGCTCGGCGCCCGCTGCGCGCACTGGATCCGCCACCGTGACCAGGCCCGCGCCCACCTCCTCGATCCGGCGACGGCGCCCTTCTACGGCTGTCTCGCCATGGCCCTGCTGGCCGTGGGCGGCGGCGCCCTCACCGTCGGCCGGGACGTGATCGGCCTGCGGGCCGCGGTGGTGCTGGACGCCGTGCTGTTCACCGCCGGTACGGCTCTGGGGCTGGCCGCCGCCGTCGCCGTGCCGTACCTGATGGCCGTACGTCACCGGGTCGAGCCGGGGCAGGCGACGCCCGTGTGGCTGCTGCCGCTGGTCGCGCCCATGGTGTCGGCGGCGGTCGGGCCGCCGCTGGTGCCCCATCTGCCTCCCGGGCAGCCCCGCGAGACGCTGCTGCTCGTCTGCTTCGCCCTGTTCGGGCTGAGCCTGCTCGCGACCCTGCTCATGCTGCCGCTGGTCTTCGCCCGGCTGCTCACCGGTGGGCCGCTGCCGCTCGCCCTCACCCCGACCCTGTTCCTGGTGCTGGGGCCGCTCGGGCAGTCCACCACCGCCGTCGGCGCCTTCGCGGACGTCGCCCCGGGGGTCGTACCGGCGCCGTACAGCCAGGGCTTCGGAGCCCTCGCCGTGCTCTACGGCGTGCCCGTGATGGGGTTCGCACTGCTGTGGTGCTGTCTGGCCACCGCCCATGTGTGGCGTGCGCGGCGGCACGGGATGCGGTTCGCCATGACCTGGTGGTCGTTCACCTTCCCGGTCGGCACCTGCGTCACGGGCGCCGAGGCGCTCGGCCGGCACACCGGGCTCGTGGCCTACACGGGCCCTGCGGTAATCCTGTACGGCGTGCTGGTCCTGGCGTGGGGCGTGGCCGCCGCGGGGACCCTGCGCGGGCTGGTCAGGGGCGAGCTGCTCGCAGGGCCCGGCCCAGTACCCGTGGCGCCTCGGCCAGCGACGGCCCGTACCACGTCAGGTGCCGTCCGCTGACGAGCGCGCAGGGCAGGCCGCGGAACGCCTCCGGGCCGTCGTCGGCGGTGAAGCGGTACGGCTCGTCCGGGAGGACCACCACATCGGGGGCGAGGGCGCGGAGTTCGTCCAGCGGGACACGGGGATAGCGGTCGGGGTGCTCCGCGAACAGGTGGTCGACGCCGAGGCGGGCCAGGACGTCACCCGCGAAGGTGTCGCGGCCCAGGACCATCCACGGGCGGCGCCAGATCGGTACGACCGCCGTCAGGCGGGCGGCCGGCCGGCCGGGGCAGGGACGACCAGGTGTCCTCGGCCTCGTCCAGCCAGCGCGGGCGGGCCGTCACCCCGCAGGCGTCCAGGACCCGGGCCAGTTCCCGGAAGGCCTGGGGCACCGCGCGGACCTCCGTGACCAGGACCTCGACGCCCGCCGCGCGCAGGGCCGCCAAGTCGCCCTCGCGGTTCTCCTCCTCGTTCGCGATCACCAGATCGGGGGCGAGGGAGAGGATCCGGTCGGTCCGCGGGTTCTTCGTCCCACCGACGCGTACGGCGTCCAAGTCCGGCGGGTGGGTACACCAGTCGGTGACGCCGACCAGCGCCCCGGGCGCCGAGAGGGCCACGGCCTCCGTCAGCGAGGGGACGAGGGAGACCACCCTCACCGGCGCGGCCGGTCCCGGACCGCCTCGATGTGCTCCGCGACGGCGACGACGATCACCCGGGTGTCCGACTCCGCCGCCCGCCAGCGGTGCCGCACACCGCCGGTGAGGTACAGCGTGTCGCCGCGGCCGAGGCGGTAGGCGCGGCCCTCCGCCTCGATCTCCACCGCGCCGTCGGCGACGTACATCAACTGGTCGTTGCGGTACTGGAATTCACGGCCCGCGTCGTGGTCACCGGTGAACTCGGAGGCGTGCATCTGGTGGTGGCCGCGCACCAGGGAGCGGGCCCGGGGCTGGGCCGGCGGCTCGGTGTCCTCGGCGCGGACGACGTCCACGCTGCACGCCGGGTCCGCGGCCGCGAGGAGTTCCACGGCGGTGGTGCGCAGGGCGTCGGCGACCTTCTCCAGCGAGCTTCGGCTGGGCCGCGCCCGGTCGTTCTCGACCTGGCTCAGGAACGGGACCGACAGGCCGCTGCGCTCGGCCACGACGGCGAGCGTGAGCTCCAGCGCGCGGCGCCGTCGGCGCACGGCCGCGCCCACCCGCAGGGGCTGCTCTTTGTGGTCGCCCATCGCTCCGGCTCCCTCCTTCGCCCGTCGATCCGCTCCCCGTCCGCCGGTGTCCCGGCGCACTCCTTCTGTTGAGTTGTCTGCACCCTACGCATGTTCGGCAAACCGTTTCATGCGCCCGTCACATCGACGTCATACGAGGTGACGCGGGACCTCACAGTTCGCGCCAGGGGAACCGCCGTCCCGAGGATGGGGCGGGGATTCCTCGCCTGGAAGGAACAGGGAGGCAGCGGGGGTTCGGGGGGTGGCGTAGCGCTCTGTGGTTGTCCGGATCCCGCTCGTGGGAACGGGGGGCGGGGTGGGACGCGGCGTGTCGCGCGTCCCACCCCGGAACCCTACTGCGGAGTCATCCGGTTCACCATGTCCGGATGCTCCTCGAGCCACGCGGCGACGGCCTCCTCCTCATGGCCCTGGCCGCGGTCCTTGATCTCGCTCTCCAGGGAGCCGAGCTCGTCCTCGCTCATCCTGAAGTTCTTGATCCACTTCGTGAGCTGCGGGTACTGCTCGGGGAACTTCTCGTTGGAGATGGTGCGGATCGTGTTGCCCTCGCCGAAGGCCTTCTTCGGGTCCTTCAGCTTGGTCAGCTTGTAGTCGCTGTACGCCCAGTGCGGCGACCAGAGCGTGACCGCGATCGGCTCCTTCTTGGCGTAGGCGCGCTTCAGCTCGGCCAGCATGGCCGGGGTGGAGCCGTCGACGACCTCGTATTCCTTGTCCAGGCCGTAGGCGGGCAGGACCTTGTTCTTCGCCAGGTCCATCTCGCCGGTGCCCGGCTCGATGCCGATGATCTTCCCCTTGAAGGTGCCGGCCTTGCCCTTGAGGTCGGCCAGGGAGTCGACGCCCTTCACGTAGGACGGCACGGCGATCTCCAGTGAGGTCGGTTCGTACCAGGTGCCGAGGTCCTTGAGCCGGTCCTTGTTCTTGTCCCAGTAGTTCTTCTGGGCGTAGGGCAGCCAGGCGTCGAAGTTGAGGTCGAGATCGCCCGAGGCCAGGCCCGTGTAGACGGGGCCGACGTCCATCTGCTTGAGGTTCAGCCGGTAGCCGCGCCGCTCCAGGACGTTCTTCCACAGGTAGGTGACGGCGATGTCCTCGTCCCAGGGGAACCACGCCACGTCCAGGGGCCGCTTCGCCTCGGCGGGCGTGCCGCCCCCGGCGTCCTTCACCGGGGCCATCCGGTCGACGAAGCCGGGGTTCTGCTTCAGCCAGGCGCGCACGGCCTCCTGCTGGTTGCCCTTGCCCGCCTTGTTGATCTCCGCTTCGAGGCTGGTGAGCTCCTTCTCGCTCATCCTGAACTTCTTCAGCCACCCGGCGACCGTCGGGTCGTCCTTGGCGAAGCCCTTGCGGGACAGGGTGTGCACGCCGTCGCCCTCGCCCCAGGCGCCCTTCGGGTCCTTGAGCTTCTTGAGGTCGTAGTCGTTGTAGGCCCAGTGCGGCGACCAGAGGGTGACGACGATCGGCTTCTTCTGGGCGTAGGCGCGCTTCAGCTCGGCCAGCATCGCGGGCGTGGAGCTGTCGACGACCTCGTACTCCTTGTCCAGGCCGTACTCCTTGAGGACCTTGCTCTTGAGCAGGGCCATCTCGCCGGCGCTGGACTCGATGCCGGTGATCTTGCCGCCGAACTGCGACGCCTTGCCCTTGAGGTCGGCCAGGGAGTCGATGCCCTTCATGTAGGAGGGCACGGAGAGCTCCAGGGACGTCTTGTCGTACCAGGCGCCGAGGTCGTCGAGCTGCTTGCCGTACTTCTTCCAGTACTGGGCGTGGGTGGTGGGCAGCCAGGCGTCCGTCTGGAAGTCGACGTCGCCCTGGGCGAGGGAGGTGTACAGCGGGCCGGCGTCGAACTGCTTGGCCTCGACCTGGTAGCCGCGCTGCTCCAGGACCTCCTTCCAGAGGAAGGTGGAGGCGACGCCCTCGTCCCAGGGGATGTAGCCGATGCTGATCTTCTTGCCCTGGCCGACGTCCTTGCCGCTCGCCGCGGCCTCGGTGCCGGAGCTGCCGCCGAGGACGCCCATGCCCCCCGCGGTGAGCGCGAGGACGACGACTCCGATCACGGCGACGACCGGGCGCGGCCGGTAGGACCAGATCTTCAGCCCCTGGGCGGCGCGCAGCTTGGCGGCGGCGCGGCGGCCGAGCGGGGAGACCTGGGTGCCCAGCGCGCTGGTCATGCGGTCGAGGTAGATCGCGAGGATCACGATGGCCACGCCGGCCTCGGAGCCGAGGCCCACGTTGAGCTGGCCGATGGCCTCGTTGACGTCGCCGCCGAGGCCGCCGGTGCCGACCATGCCGGCGATCGCGGCCATGGACAGGCCCAGCATGATGACCTGGTTGACGCCGGCCATGACCGTGGGCAGCGCCAGTGGGAGCTGGACGCGCAGCAGGGTGTTGCGGGGCGTCGTGCCGAACGCGTCGGCGGCTTCCACGAGTTCCTTGTCGACCTGCCGGATGCCCAGCTCGGTCATGCGCACGCCCGGGGCGAGGGCGAAGATCAGGGTGGCGACGATGCCCGCGGGGGCGCCGGTGCCGAAGAAGAGGATCGCCGGGATGAGGTAGATCATCGCGGGCAGCGTCTGCATGAAGTCCAGGACGGGCCGCACCAGTCCGCTGACGCGGTCCGAGCGGGCCGCCCAGATGCCCACCGGCAGGGCGATCGCCAGGGCGATGACGGTCGCCACGAGGACGAGCGCCAGGGTGATCATCGCGTTCTCCCACAGTTCGAGGGAGTCGATGAACGCGAATCCGGCGAAGGCGAGGACACCGGCGAGGGTGCCGCGCAGCCAGAAGGCGATCACGGCGAAGATGCCCGCGAGGAGCAGCGGCTCGGGGGCCTGGAGGACGGCGTTGATGCCGTCGTAGAGGCCGAGGAAGACGGTCTTGCAGAAGTCGAACAGCCACGCCATGTGGGTGGTGAGCCAGTCGACCGCGTCGTTGACCCAGGTGCCGAGCTGGATCCTAGGCATGGGCGGTCACCTTCTCTCCGCCCTTGTCCCGCGGGGAGTCGCAGGGCTGCGGAGCCGCGTCCTGCTCGTCGCCGAGGAAGCCGATCAGGCGCTGCCGGGGGACGACGCCGACCTGCCGGTTGTCCTCGTCCACGACCGAGACCGGGTGGGAGAGCCGGGCGCTGATCGCGCAGAGCTCGGTGAAGGGGGTGTCGGGCGTGGCGGTCGCGCAGTGGCAGCCGGGGTCGTCGGCGGTGACCGAGGTGTCCATCAGCTCGCCGGCGGTCAGGACGCGGGAGCGGTCGACGTCCTGGGTGAAGGAGGCGACGTAGTCGTTCTCCGGGCGCAGCAGGATGTCCTGGGCGGTGCCGTTCTGGACGATGCGGCCGTCGCGCATGACGGCGATGCGGTCGCCCAGGCGCATGGCCTCGTTCAGGTCGTGGGTGATGAAGACGATCGTCTTCTTGAGCTTCTGCTGGAGCTCCAGCAGCTGGTCCTGCATGTCGCGGCGGATCAGCGGGTCCAGGGCGCTGAAGGACTCGTCCATCAGCAGCAGGTCGGCGTCGGTGGCGAGCGCGCGGGCGAGACCGACGCGCTGCTGCATGCCGCCGGACAGCTCGTCGGGCCAGGACTTCTCCCAGCCGGCCAGGCCGCACAGGGCGAGCGCCTCGTCGGCGCGGCGTGTGCGCTCGGCGCGGGGCACGCCCTGCACTTCCAGGCCGTAGGCGGCGTTCTCGCGCACGCTGCGGTGCGGGAAGAGCGCGAAGTGCTGGAACACCATGCTGATCTTGCGGGAGCGGACCTCGCGCAGCTCACGGCCGCTCAGCGCGGTCAGGTCCTGGCCGTCGAAGCGCACGTGGCCGGCGGTCGGCTCCAGCAGACCGTTGAGCATGCGCAGCAGTGTGGACTTGCCTGAGCCGGACAGGCCCATGACGACGAAGATCTGGCCGGGCTCCACGGTGAAGGAAGCGTCGATCACGGCGGCGGTCGTGCCCTCGGCGCGCAGCTCCTCCCGGTCGGCTCCGTTCCTGAGCCGCTCGACCGCCTGGTCCGGTCTCCTGCCGAACACTTTGTACAGGCTCTCTGCCTCAAGGGTCGCTGACACGTGCACCTCTGTTTCCACGACTACGAAAACGCAGCGAGGCCGGGGCGCAAAACAGTTGAAATGCGCAACCGACCTCGCTCCGGGGCGGCGCCTACCCCGTGGCCGAAAACCAAACCCGGACGTGGGGAGCTTCACACAGAACGCACACACCGCAACATGTTGCGCGCCGCGACCGGCTGTCGGTGCCGTACGGCATGATGCGTGGCGTGACCGGACGACTGATGCTCCTCGACACCGCTTCCCTGTACTTCCGCGCCTACTTCGGCGTCCCCGACTCGGTCAGGGCACCGGACGGCACACCGGTGAACGCCGTGCGCGGGCTGCTCGACTTCATCGACCGTCTGGTGAAGGACCACCGGCCCGACCACCTCGTGGCGTGCATGGACGCCGACTGGCGTCCGCACTGGCGCGTGGAGCTGATCCCCTCCTACAAGGCGCACCGCGTCGCCGAGGAGCACGCGTCCGGCCCGGACGAGGAGGAGGTGCCCGACACGCTGTCGCCGCAGGTGCCGGTCATCGAGGCGGTGCTGGACGCGGTGGGCATCGCGCGCGTCGGCGTCGCGGGGTACGAGGCGGACGACGTGATCGGCACGTTCACGGCGCGGGCGAAGGGCCCGGTCGACATCGTCACGGGCGACCGCGACCTCTACCAGCTGGTGGACGACGCGCGCGGGGTGCGCGTGCTGTACCCGCTGAAGGGCGTGGGCACGCTGCAGCACACCGATGAGGCGGTGCTGCGGGAGAAGTATGGGGTCGACGGGAGCGGGTACGCGGATCTGGCCCTGCTGCGCGGCGACCCCAGCGACGGCCTGCCGGGCGTGCCGGGCATCGGTGAGAAGACGGCCGCCAAGCTGCTGGCCGAGTTCGGGGACCTGGCCGGGATCATGGCGGCGGTCGAGGACCGGCGGTCGAAGCTGACGCCGACGCAGCGCAGGCGGCTGGACGAGGCGCGTCCGTACCTCGCGGTCGCGCCGAAGGTGGTCCGCGTCGCGGACGACGTACCGCTGCCGGACGTCTCCACGGCGCTGCCGCGGGCGCCGCGCGACCCGGCGGCCCTGGAGGCGCTGGCGGCCCGCTGGGGTCTGGGCGGGTCACTGGAGCGCCTGCTGACGACGCTCGGGGCCTGACTCCTTGGTAAGAGAGCTATGAGACCTTCGCGTCTGAGAGGTGTGAACCGGGAGCGAGGTGCTAACTTAGGTAACCCTAACTATGCGAATCAGGGAGGTCCCTCATGGCAGAGCGACCGGGACGCCAGCCGCGCACGCCGCACGCCGCTCAGGTGGTCCGCACCGAGCGGCTGACCCCGCACATGCAGCGCGTGGTGCTCGGTGGCGAGGGCCTCGCCGACTTCGCCGCGGACACCTGCACCGACCACTACGTGAAGCTGCTGTTCCCGCCCGGGGACGTCACGTACCCGGAGCCCTTCGACCTGCAGCGCATCCGCGAGGAGCTGCCCCGCGCCCAGTGGCCGGTGACCCGGACGTACACGGTGCGCCAGTGGGACGCCGAACACCGCGAGCTCACCCTGGACTTCGTGATCCACGGCGACGAGGGCCTGGCCGGCCCCTGGGCCGTGCGTGTCCAGCCGGGCGAGACGGTGTGGTTCATGGGCCCCGGCGGGGCGTACGCGCCCGACCCGGAAGCGGACTGGCATCTGCTCGCCGGTGACGAGAGCGCCCTGCCCGCGATCGCCTGCGCCCTGGAGGCCCTGCCGCGCGGGGCCCGGGCGTACGCCTTCGTGGAGGTCTCCGGCCCCGAGGAGGAGCAGAAGATCGACTCCGACGTGGAGGTCGTCTGGCTGCACCGCGGTGACCGGCCCCTGGGTGAGGCGCTGGTCGAGGCCGTGCGGAACCTGGAGTTCCCCGAGGGCCGGGTGCACGCCTTCGTGCACGGCGAGGCACACTTCGTGAAGCAGCTGCGCCATCTGCTCCGGGTCGAGCGCCACGTCCCCCGCGAGGACCTGTCGATCTCCGGCTACTGGCGGCGCGGCCACAACGAGGACGGCTGGCAGGCCTCCAAGCGGGAGTGGAACGCACGCATCGAGGCGGAGCAGGAGAGCACGCCGGCGGCCTGAGGCAGAGACCGGCCGCCCTAGGCACAGACCGGCCGCCCTAGGCACAGACCGGCCGCCTGAGGCAGAGACCGACAGCATCGGCCGACCGAGGGGCATGGGCTCGCCGGGAGGCGTCGGCCCACCCGGGGGCATCGGCCCGCCGAAGGCAGCGACCCGCCGTGGCATCGGTCAGCCCGGGGGGCGGCTTCGGCCCGCCACGAGCCATGGGCCCGCCGGGAGGCAGCGGCCCGCCCGGGGGCATCGGCCCGCCACGCGGCATAGGCCTGCCGAGAGGCCCCTCAGTCTCCTCGTACGCGCGCGTGCAGATGCATGTCGTGCCGGCCGTCCGGCTGAAGGGCGGCGTCGCGCTTGGTGCCCTCCAGGGCGAATCCCGTGCCGACGGCGACCCGGCAGGACGCCTCGTTGCGCACGGCGTGCAGCAGCTCCAGCCGGTGGAAGCCGACCTCGTCGAGGGCCCAGCGGGTGAGCGCGGTCGTGGCCCGGGTGGCGACGCCCCGGCCCCGCGCCTCCGGGACGGTCCAGTACGCCACCTCCGCCGTCCCGTCGTCCAGCCGCATCTCGCGCAGCGCGACCCGCCCCAGCAGCGCGCCCGAACCCGCGTCGACGACGGCCCAGTGGGCCTCCCGCTCCTCCTCCCACGCCCGGTGCCAGTCCCGGATCCAGCCGGCGACCTCCTCCTCGGAGTCGGCGGCCCGGGCGTGCCACTGGTGCATCACCGGGTCCTGGAAGACCTCGTACACCGCGGGCGCGTCCCCGGCCCGCCAGGGGCGCAGGCGGAGGCCGCCGTCGGCGGGGAGGGTGGGCTGGGGGCGGCGGGTGAGCGTCCCGGCGGTCAGGACCGGGCCGATGAGGAAGGGCATGCCCGGCATCCTGTCGGACCGGCGGCAGGTGGCCCCAGTGATTTTCCGCCCGTGCGCGCCGGCCTCGTACGCTGGGCCGCGATGAGACGCAAGACCCGCACCCCGCCCTCTCCCCTGCCGCAGCGCCACGGGGTGGACCCGGTGCGGGTGCGGCTGCCCGCCGCGGGCGCCTGGGCCACGGTGCGCGAGCATCTGGTGGAGCGGCTCTCCGGGGCGGGGACCGGGGTCGTCGACGGGATGTTCGCCGCGGGGCTGGTCGTGGGAGCGGACGGACGGTCCGTGCCGCCGGACGCGCCCTTCGTGCCGGGGATGTTCGTGTGGTTCCACCGGGAGCTGCCCGCGGAGGCGCCGGTGCCCTTCCCGCTGGAGGTCGTGCACCGGGACGAGCACATCGTCGTCGCCGACAAGCCCCACTTCCTCGCCACCACCCCGCGCGGCGCCCACGTCGCCGAGACGGCGCTGGCCCGGCTCCGCCGCGAGCTGGACCTGCCGGCACTCACCGCCGCCCACCGCCTCGACCGGCTCACCGCCGGGCTCGTGCTGTTCACCGTGCGCCCCGAGGAACGCGGCGCCTACCAGACGCTGTTCCGCGACCGGCGGGTCTACAAGGAGTACGAGGCCGTCGCCCCCTACGACTCCGCCCTCGCGCTGCCCCGGACCGTCCGCAGCCGGATCGTGAAGGAGCGCGGGGTGCTGACCGCGCGGGAGGTGCCGGGCGAGCCCAACGCCGTGAGCCGCGTCGAACTCGTCGAGCACCGCACGGACGGGGCCGGCCCCCTCGCGCGGTACCGGCTGCTGCCCGGCACCGGGCAGACGCACCAGCTGCGCGTGCACATGACCGCGCTGGGCGTGCCGATCCTCGGCGACCCGCTCTACCCGGAGGTGACCGGGCCCGTGCCGGCCGGTGACTTCCGGCGTCCGCTCCAACTGCTGGCACGGGGCCTGGAGTTCACCGACCCGGTCACGGGAGTGGAGCACCGGTTCCGCAGCGGCCGGGTGCTCGCGGCCTGGGCGTCGTACGACCGGTGGGCCACCGGCACGTACGACGTCCCGTACGACGGCCCGTCAGGCGGTCAGTAGCCGCGCCACCAGCTCAGGAAGCGCTGCCAGACACCCTTGCGCCGGGGTGGCTCCTCCGACGCCGGCTGCGGCTGGACCGGGACCGCCTGCGGCTGCACCGGAGCCGGCTGGGGCTGCGGCTGCGCGGCGGCCGGTGCGGGCTGGAGCGGCGCGGCGGCCGCCGCCGGCTGAGGCTGGGGTTGCGGCTGAGGCTGCACGGTGCCGATCTGCCAGTCGGAGCGCTGCGCCGGGACCGGCTTGTGGTTCGGCTGCTCCGACACGTCCTGCGGCGGCTTGGGTGAGAACTGCACCGGCATGCTCACCAGGTGCCGGGAGGCGATGGACGCCGTCCAGCGCAGGTCCTCCTCGTCGCAGTCGAGTTCGACGTCCGGCAGCCGCATCAGCAGGGCGTCGACGCCGACATCGGCGATGGAACGGCCGATGTCCTGGCCGGGGCACTCGTGCGGGCCGCCGCCGAAGGCCAGATGGGAGCGGTTGCCCTGCATGCTGGCCTTCAGGTCCGGCCGCACGCGCGGGTCGACGTTGGCCGGGAGCGGGGCGAACAGCAGCCCGTCGCCCCGCCGGATGCGCTGCCCGCCCAGCTCGGTCTCCTGCTTGGCGAAGTAGGCGAAGACCGTGCTGAACGGCGGCTCGTTCCACAGCGACTGTTCCACCGCCTCCGGCACCGTCATCTGGCCGCCGTTGAGCTGGGCCCGGAAGCGCGGGTCGATCAGCACCGTGAGCAGCACGTTCGACAGGAGGTTGGTGGTGGCCTCGTAGGCGGCGAAGAGCACCAGGCGCAGGTGCTCCCTGACCTCGTCGTCGTTGAGCCGGGCCGGGTGGGTGATCAGGTAGCTGGCGAGGTCCTCCTCCGGCTGGGCGCGGCGGCGGGCGGTGAGCCGGCTCAGGGCGTCCATGACGTAGGAGTGGCTGGCGATCGCGGTCTCGGTGCCCTTGAGCGCGTCGCGGGCGGCCTCCACGATGCGGTCGTTGTACTCGCCGGGCATGCCGAGGATCTCGCACATCACCGCCATCGGCAGGTGCTCGGTGAACTGGCTGACGAGGTCGGCCTCGCCCTTCTCGCAGAAGCGGTTGACGATCTGCTGCGTGCTGCGGTTGATGTAGCGGCGCAGGCTGCGGAAGTCGATGGTCGAGATGGCACCCATGACCGCGCCGCGCAGCCGCTTGTGCTCGTCGCCCTCGGCGTGCGAGGCGATGGGCTGCCAGGCGATGTGCGGCATCAGCGGGTGGTCGGGCTTGACCAGGCCGTCCTTGAGGGGGGTCCAGATACGGCTGTCCCGGCAGAACTGCGAGGGCGAGCGCACCATGTGCAGATTCTCGGCGTGGCCGAGGACGATCCAGATCGGCACGTCGTCGTGGAGCAGCACGGGCGCCACGGCACCGTGCTGCTCCCGCAGTTGCTCGTACAGCGCTCCCAGGTCCTCCGCCTCGTGCAGCCGGTGCAGCCCCCCGGGCCCGAGGCCGTGCGCGGGGCAGCCGGGGGGCGGCCCGGGCCGGGTGTCGTCCGTACCGGTCGGGGCGTGGGATTCAGGCGTCACAGTGGTCGCTCCGAAACTTTCCAGATGTCTGGGGGGGGAGATGGGGGGATGGGCCGGACACCGATCAGGTGCGCGAGCCCGTCATGGCGAGGGAGTGCAGGAAGCGCATGAGGGTCATCAGGACGTCGCGGCTGGAGGCCCGGCGGCGCGCGTCGCATTCCATGATCGGGATGTCCGGGGCGAGGTCGAGGGCCGTGCGCAGCTCCTCGACGGGGTAACGGGGCGCGTCGGGGAAGGAGTTGATGGCGACCACGAACGGCACACCGCGTTCCTCCAGGCGCCCCATGACGTCGAAGCTGACCTCCAGCCGACGGGTGTCGACCAGCACCACCGCGCCGAGCGCGCCCTCGAACAGGCCGTTCCACAGGAACCAGAAGCGCTGCTGGCCGGGCGTGCCGAAGAGGTACAGCACGAGCTGGTCGGTGATGCTGATCCGGCCGAAGTCCATGGCGACGGTGGTGGCCGTCTTGGAATCGGAGCCGAAGTTGTCGTCGACACCGATGCCGGCCTGCGTCATGGTCTCCTCGGTGGTCAGCGGTTTGATCTCGCTGACCGAGCCGACCATGGTCGTCTTGCCGACGCCGAAACCCCCCACGATCACGATCTTGGCCGCGGCCTGTGTCGTGTGTGGCAACTGGTCCTCGGCCCGGGGGCCCGGGATGGTGTCAGAGCCTTTGAAGTCCATTCATCACCGCTTCGAGGAGGGAACGGTCGGGGACCGCCTGTCGGACGATCGGGGAGCGCGCGCGGACCAGTTCCGCCGTCAGCAGTTCGGTGAGCAGCGTGCCCATCGCGCTGAACGGCAGGCTGAGGTAGGCCGACAGCTCCGCCACGGAGAGGGGGGCGGCGCAGAGCCGGAGCAGCGCCGCCTGCTCGGGGGTGGCGGAGGGCGGCGGGTCTGCGGCACGCGCCACGATTAACGTCACCAGGTCCAGCTCGGCCCGTTCGCCGTCCGGGCCGGCCACCACGTACATCCGCTCCGGGTTCCCGGGTTTGTCCTCGCCCCCCTGGGAGGGCTGCGGGGCCGGTTCCGGTGCCGGGTTGCGCCTCTGGCGTTGCGGAGGCGTCATACGATCTGCCCGTTCCGCCGGGGCGGGCTGGTCAGGTGGCCGCCGATCCGGACCACCAGGTCGCGCATCATCGCGCTCATCCGGCCAGGTTCGCACCGCACGTCGGAGAGCACCGCGAGGAAGGCGTTGGCCCCGGCGCCCATCAGGTAGAAGTAGCCCTGGTCGATCTCGATCATGACCAGCTTCATCTCGCCGTCGCCGACGCTGAGTTCCTGGCAGATGCTGCCCGCGAGGGACTGCAGGCCGGCGCAGGCCGCGGCGACCCGGTCGGCCGCGTCGGGCTCGCCGCCGTAGCGTGCGATGCGCAGACCGTCGGCCGAGAGCACCACGATCATCTCGATGCCCGGCACGCCGTCGGCGAGTTGCTTGAGCATCCAGTCGAAGTTGCCTCGCTGCTGGATCACTTGAGATCCCCCTCGTCATCGGCCTCGGTGGGGGCCGGGTCGTTGAGCAGGTGCAGGTACTTGGTGGGGTTCCGGATGAAGTCGGTCGGGTGGGTGCCGGGCTCGATGCCCTGCTTGAGTCCCTCCCAGAAGGCCTCCAGGCCCTTGCCGGGGGCGTCGGGGGCGCTCATGTCGCGCAGGGGCGGCACCTCGGGCTCCTTGATCGCGGCCCAGGGGTTGTGCTCGCCCCGCGCCTCGGCCTCCCGGTCGGCCTTCTCGTTGGCCGCCTGCTGGGCGAGTCGCTCGGAGAGCGGCGTCTTCACCCGGCTGCGGCGCTGCGGCAGGCCGTTCGCCGTCCACTCGGTGACCTCGGGGACGTCGTCGTCCTCCAGGGAGACCGTCGCGGGGAGCTTCGGGCTGGTGGGGCGCCGCTTCTTGGGCGTGCGCTTCGGTCCCTCGGGAATGCCGACCTTCATGGGGATGCCGGTGGCGCCGATGCCGTGGGCGAGTCCGACACCCGGCTCGTGGGTGATCATCTCGCTGGGCACGATGAGGATGGCGCGGACACCGCCGTACGCGGAGGCGCGCAGCGAGACCTGCATGTTGTACGCCGTGCAGAGGCGGCCCACCACGGCGAGGCCCAGGCGCGGGTGCTCGCCGATGTCCTGGAGGTCGACGCCGGCCTTGGCGGCCTCCAGCATGCCCTCGATCCGGGCGCGCGCCTCCTCGTTGAGGTTGACGCCGCCGTCCTCGATCTCGATGCAGACGCCGGTCTGCACCTCGGTGGCGGTGACGTGCACCTTGGTCTGCGGCGGCGAGTAGCGCGTGGCGTTGTCGAGGAGCTCGGCGGCGGCGTGGATGACCGGCTCGACGTAGATGCCCTTGACGCTGACCTTGGCGATGGACGACAGCTGGATGCGCCGGTACTCCAGGATGCGGGACATGGCGCCGCGCAGGGTGCTGTACAGGGACACCGGCTGGGGCCACTGCCGTCCGGGGCGTCCGCCGCCGAGGACGGAGACGGAGTCGGCGAGGCGGCCGATCAGGGCGTTGCCGTGGTCGATGCGCAGCAGGTCGTCGAAGACCTCGGGGTTGCGGCCGTGGTCCTCCTCCATCTCCCGGAGTTCCTCGGCCTGCTGGTGGATGATCGCCTGGACGCGGCGGGCGACACTGACGAAGGAGCGCGCGGCGGCGTCCCGCATGGTCACTTCGCGATCGACGATCCTCAGCACCGTCAGCAGCGTCTCGGCCTGCGGCGCGGGGAGGTCGCGGAACGCGGGGTCGGTGAGACCCAGCTTGCGAATCACCTCTCTGGGGGATTCTCCGGTGGCCAGCAGATCGAGTGCGGCGGGGACCATCTCCCGCGAGAAGCGGACCAGTTCGTTCTCGTGGACGGCGATCCGCTGTTCCAGATGCGCGGTCTGGCGGGCGTGCTCCGCACGCTGGTTCCGCAGGGCACGGCCGCGGCGCACCGCCTCGGCTGCCGTCGCGACCACCAGCGCGGTGGCGATACCGCCGCACCAGCCGACGGCGAGCCGGGCCGGCTCCGCCACCAGGGCGACGGCGGCTCCGGTCGCCGCCGCCATCACTATGGCCGGCAGCAACAGCACGCGCGTGTAGGGCAGTTCACGGCGACCTGGAGGGGATTGAACACTCACCATGTGGGCCTTCTGACAGGAGACGACTGAGGTTCGGGGGGACTCGCAAGTGGGTATGTCATGAAACTGTCTGCATCTTCCGCACATTGGGGAACAAGCGCACGAATTCATCTCAAGCCGGTGCGCTGCGGGCGAGCTTAGTCCGACCGGATCATCGCCGTGTCATATTCCGCAACTGCCGGAAACCGGTCGCGAAGGGATAGTAGGCTCATTCATTTACACGCTGCGACACCGTTCGAATACGGCGCGTTACGGCGTACAGACATGCGAAAGCCCCTCACCTCAACGGGTGAAGGGCCTTCAGAACAACGCCCCTTCAGGGGGGCGGGGCTCTGTCGATTTGCGGCTCCGCCGCGTGGGCGCGAGCAACCACAACGAACCGGCACCCGCGCAGCAACGATCACCCCACCGACGAGTAGGCGACAACTCCCCGCAGCAACAGATCAACGGCCTTGCGCGCGTTCTTCACGACACTGGAGCCCTGCGGCGCAGCCGCAGCAATCTGCCCGAGCACATCAATGACCTGCTTGCACCACCGCACGAAGTCCCCCGCCGGCATCTCCGCCTCGCGCAGCACCTCGTCGAGCCCCTTCCCGGAGGCCCACATGTACGCGGCCCAGGCGAAGCCGAGATCGGGCTCGCGCTGCCCGACCCCTTCGGTCTGGGTGATCCGGAACTCCTCCTCCAGGGCGTCCAGACGCCCCCAGATCCGCACCATCTCGCCCAGCGCGGCCTTGGCCCTGCCCGACGGCAGCTTGGGCGCCAGCGCGTCGTCCCCGACACGCGCCTCGTACACCAGCGCCGAGACACACCCGGCCAGTTCGGCCGGTCCGAGCCCCTCCCAGACGCCCTCGCGCAGGCACTCGCTGGCGAGCAGGTCCAGCTCGCCGTAGAGCCGCGCGAGCCGCTTGCCGTGCTCGGTGACCTCGTCGGCGCGCAGGTAGTCCAGCTCGGTCAGCAGGGCGACGATGCGGTCGAACGTGCGGGCGATCGTGTTCGTACGGCCCTCGATCCGCCGCTCCAGCTGCGAGGTGTCACGCAGCAGCCGGTGGTACCGCTCGGCCCAACGGGCGTGGTCCTCACGGTCGCTGCACCCGTGGCAGGGGTGCGCGCGCAGCGCGGTCCGCAGCCGGGCGATCTCGCGGTCGTCGGCCGCCTGGGAGCGCCGCTTGCGGTGCCGCTCGGCCGGGATGTGCCCGGCCTTGGTGCGCAGCGCCGACGCGAGGTCCCGACGGGACTGCGGGGAACGGGGGTTGAAGGACTTCGGGATCCGCATCCGCTCCAACGGCTCGACCGGCACCGGGAAGTCCATGGACGCCAGCCGCTTCACCTGCCGCTCGGCGGTCAGCACCAAGGGGCGCGGCCCGTCGTGGTGGTCGAAGCCCCGGTGGCCGTTCGAACGGCCCGCGGGCAGGCCCGGGTCCAGGACGAGCGCCAGGCCCGCGTACTTGCCGGTGGGCACGTGGATGACGTCACCGGGCTTCAGCTTCTCCAGCGCGACGGCGGCCTCCGCGCGCCGCTGGGCCGCGCCCTGCCGGGCCAGCTCGTTCTCCCGGTCCTTCAGTTCGCGGCGGAGCCGCGCGTACTCCTCGAAGTCGCCGAGGTGGCAGGTCATGGAGGCCTTGTAGCCCTCCAGGCCCTCCTCGTTGCGCTGCACCTGCCGCGAGATGCCGACGACCGACTTGTCCGCCTGGAACTGCGCGAACGACGTCTCCAGCAGCTCGCGCGAGCGGTGCCGGCCGAACTGCTCGACCAGGTTGACCGCCATGTTGTACGACGGCTTGAAGCTGGAGCGCAGCGGATACGTGCGCGTGCCCGCCAGGCCCGCCAGGTGCTCGGGGTTCATCCCGCGCTGCCACAGCACCACGGCGTGGCCCTCGACGTCGATGCCGCGCCGTCCGGCCCGGCCCGTCAGCTGGGTGAACTCGCCCGGGGTGATGTCGGCGTGCTGCTCGCCGTTCCACTTGACGAGCTTCTCCAGCACCACCGAGCGGGCCGGCATGTTGATGCCGAGGGCGAGGGTCTCGGTCGCGAACACGGCCTTGACCAGGCCGCGTACGAACAGTTCCTCGACGACCTCCTTGAAGGTCGGCAGCATGCCCGCGTGGTGGGCGGCGATGCCCCGCTCCAGGCCCTCCAGCCACTCGTAGTAGCCGAGGACGTGCAGGTCCTCGCGCGGGATGGACGCCGTGCGCTCCTCGACCAGGGAGCGGACCCGGTGCCGCGCCTCGTCGTCGTTGAGCCTGAGGCCCGCGTACAGGCACTGCTGGACGGCGGCCTCGCAGGCGGCGCGGCTGAAGATGAAGGTGATGGCGGGCAGCAGCCCCTCGGCGTCGAGCCGCTCGATGACCTCGGGCCGGCTCGGCGTCCACACGCGGGAGCGCTGCCTGCGCTCGCGCTCGCGGTCGGCCTCGCGCAGGGACCGGCCGCGCCGGCGGTCCTGGTACGACGGCCGGCTCGCCTCCATCCGCGCCATGCGCGTCAAGTCGGGGTTGACGGCCTTCTTCCGACCCTCGCCCTCCTCGAAGAGGTCGTACATCCGCCGCCCGGCCAGCACGTGCTGGAACAGCGGCACGGGCCGGTGCTCGGAGACGATCACCTCGGTGTCGCCACGGACCGTGTCCAGCCAGTCGCCGAACTCCTCGGCGTTCGACACGGTCGCCGAGAGCGAGATCAGGGTGACCGACTCGGGCAGGTGGATGATCACCTCTTCCCAGACGGCGCCCCGGAACCGGTCGGAGAGGTAGTGCACCTCGTCCATGACCACGTAGCCGAGGCCCAGGAGAGTCTGGGAACCGGCGTACAGCATGTTCCGCAGCACCTCGGTGGTCATCACGACCACCGGGGCGTCGGAGTTGACGCTGTTGTCGCCGGTGAGCAGGCCCACCTTGTCCGTGCCGTAGCGGCGGCACAGGTCGGCGTACTTCTGGTTCGACAGCGCCTTGATGGGTGTCGTGTAGAAGCACTTCTTGCCCTGCTGGAGGGCGAGGTGGACGGCGAACTCGCCGACGATCGTCTTGCCGGAGCCGGTGGGCGCGGCGACCAGCACGCCCTTCCCCTCCTCGAGCGCCTGGCAGGCCTCGATCTGGAAGGGGTCGAGACCGAAGTCGTACATCTCGCGGAAGCCCGCGAGCGCGGTGGCCTGCTCGGCTGCCCGCAGGCGGGCTGCCGCGTACCGCTCGGCCGGTGAGAGGTCCTCTGTCATCGTGCTTTCGAGCGTACCGGGCCGCACTGACAACAGGACGATCATTATCCGGATCCGTCCCTGTGAAACCAGGGATCGGCGCAGCTCAGGGGCGAGGGGCCTCAGGGGCCGACGACCCGCACGCCCCCGCGCACGCAGCGCGCGGTCAGCGGGAGCGGACCGAGCGGCTCCCCGTCCGCGTACCCGGTGATCCCCTCGGCCGCGATCTCGACCCGGGCCGCCCGCAGCACCGTCACCTTGGGATGGTCGACGTGCGTGCCCCGGTACACGCCGGGGAACACCCGCAGCAGCGTGGTACGGCTGCAGTTCCCGACCACCGTGACGTCGAACAGCCCGTCGGTCAGGTCGGCGGCCGGGCAGATCCGCATGCCGCCGCCGTAGGACGCGCCGTTGCCGACGGCCACCAGGGTCGCCTCGGCCTCGCGCACCTCGCCGTCGTCGAGCCGGATCCGGTACGGCACGGGCCGGAACGCGGCGAGTTCGGCGATCATCGCCAGGTCGTACTTGAGGCGGCCGGTGGGCCACCGCATGCGGTTGCCCCGGTCGTTGACGCGGGAGTCGAAGCCGGAGGCGAGGACCGTGCCGAACCAGCGGTCGCCGACCCGGCCGAGGTCGACGTCCCGGATCCGGTCGCACTTGAGGGCGTCGGCGATCATGCGGCCGGCGGCGGCCGGCCGGCACACGGGCAGACCGAGCGCCCGGGCGAAGTCGTTGCCCGTGCCGACGGCGACCAGGCCGAGCGGGGTGCGCGTGCCCGCGACGGCCCGCAGCGCGAGGTTGGCCATGCCGTCGCCGCCGACGGCTATCAGCGCCCCGGTGCCCGCCTCGACGGCGGCACGCGCGCGTACGAGGGCGTCCGCGGCGTCCTCCCCGAGCACCGTGCGCACCGAGAAGCCGGCCGCCCGCAATGCGGATGCGGCCGGCTGCGCCGCGCGGGCGCCCCGGCCGCGGCCCGCGGTGGGGTTGACGAAGAGGGTGATCTCGCTGGTCACGCGACCGACCCTATGAGCTGCCTGCGGATCTTCAGGTCACGTCGTCATAACCGTTGACCCGTTCCGTCCGGTCCGCGCTCGCCTGCTCGGGCAGGGCGGCGCGACTGGTGGTCACGGGCTCGATCTCGCCGATGTCCTCGGGGGTGAGATCCAGTTCGGACGCCTCGTCGTCGGCGGGGCCGAGGGCCTCGCGACGGCTGCGGCGGCGGTCGTTCAGCAGGGAGAAGGCGACGGCCGCGAAGTACAGGATCCAGATCGGCGCCGCCAGCGCCAGCATGGTCAGCGGGTCGGTGCTGGGCGTGGCGATGGCCGCGAAGACCGTGATGCCCATGATCATGCCGCGCCACCAGCCGAGCATGCGCTTGCCGGTGAGCACCCCCGTGAGGTTGAGCATGACCAGCAGCAGCGGCAGCTCGAACGAGAGGCCGAAGACGAGCACCATCCGCATGACCAGGTCGAGCAGGTCGTCCAGCGGGAGGAGGTTGGACGTGCCGCCCGGCGTGAATTCGAGCAGGACCTTCGCGGTGGTGGGAAGGACCGTGTACGCGAAGTAGGCGCCGATGAGGAACAGCGGGGCGCCCGTGGCCACGAAGGCGTAGGCGTACTTCTTCTCGTGCCGGTGCAGTCCGGGCGCGACGAAGGCCCACAGCTGGTAGAGCCAGACCGGCGAGGCGAGGACGACGCCGGCCATCAGGGACACCTTCAGCGCGAGCGTGAAGGGCGTGAGCAGGCCGTTGATCGTGATCTGGGCACAGGGCTTGGTGCCGACCTCCGACCTGGCCAGTTCCGCGAAGGTCTTGTCACAGCCGACCGAGTCGAGGATCGGCTTGGTGATCAAGTTGATGATGTCGTTGTAGAAGAACGCGGCGAAGACCGTGACGACGACGATCGCCAGGATCGCCTTGGCGAGCCGGTTGCGGAGCTCGCGAAGGTGCTCCGCGAGGGGCATCCGCCCCTCGGGGTCCTTCTCCTTCTTGCGGGCAGACTTCAGCAACCCACGTTCCCATCTCGTGCGGCGGGCCGGAGGTCACCGGCCCTGCGTCAGCGCTTGGTCGTGTCCGTCGGCTCGTTGACCGGGCGCGAGCTGGTCACGTCACCGGGGGCGGCCTGGATGGTGCGCTGCGCGGGCTCGTCGTTGTTGGGCGGGCCGGCCGGGGTCGTGGACGACTTGTTCTCGTCCTTCATCGCCTTGGCCTCGCTCTTGAGGATGCGAGCGGACTTGCCGAGCGACCGAGCCATGTCCGGAAGCTTCTTCGCGCCGAACAGCAGGATGATGACGACGAGGATGAGAATGATCTCGGGGGCTCCGAGCCTTCCGAACATAAGTCTTTACCTTCTCACCGAGGCGGCTGTGGTGGGGTGCTGTCCGACCGGTCGGACATATGTCCGAACGATCGTGTCGACAGCGATCGTAACGCTCAGGGGTGAACGTGAGGCAATCCCTCTGCATCCCCTGCGCGTACTCCCGTCCGCGGCCAGTGCCTCGTTAACCGGGCCGCGACCAGCAGAGTACCTGTCCGAACCGCCGAGGTGACAGGGCGAAGTGTCCCGAAGCGCAACGAGAAGTCGCCTGCCGGACGGGCTCACAGCGCGTCCACGGACCGGGCCGCGCTCTCCGCCGCCCGCTCCAGGTCGTCGGCGGCCCGGCTGATCCGGCGCGCCGAATCCGTGACCTGCCTGCCCAGGCGCTGTGCCTCGACGAAAACCCGCACGGCGAGCACCCCGAGCACGGTGAGACCCACGAAACCCACGGCAACCGCGAACATCGGCCAGAACATGACGCCGAGCCTAGACCTTTCCGGAGCTCGTACCGCTAGAGGGTCGAGTGCAGCCGCAGGGTCCGCACGCCGCCGCCGGTCAGCAGCTCCACGATCCGCTCCCCCGCCGGCTTGCGGACCGACGCACCGCACTCCGGGCAGGTGAAGGAGTAGAAGGTGGTGCGGCTCGTGGCGCCGATGGCGAGGCGCAGGGCGCCCGCGGTGAGCTCGAAGCGCCCACGGCAGTCCGGGCAGCCCGCCTTGAACACCACCGGGGACACGCTTCTCATGCCGGCGAACGCGGACTCCACCGTCATGCCCCGCGCACCGGACGTCGCCGACTCGCTCACAGCCCTCGCTCCTCTTCCTGGGGTCGTTCGCCTCCGGGGCACCGCGGCCGGTGTGCGGGGCGGCCGGGCCGGGCCGCCGACGCCGGTGGGCGCCTGTGGCTCACTCGGGTCTGCCGTCCGGACCGTCCGGAACCGCATGCACCATGTGCGGCGCCTCGGCGGTCTCCGCCGCGTCGGCCGCCTCGATCCCGTCGTACGCCGCCAGCGCCTCGCGGGCCGCCTGCCGGGCGCTGTCGGCCAGCTCCGGCGGGGAGACGATCCGGCCGTCCCGGCCGAGCCGCAGCGCCAGGCGCCGCAGCGACGCGGGGTCGGGGGTCCGCAGGGTGATACGGAGGCCGCCGTCCGCCAGCTCATCCGCACTGTCGTGCGGGTAGTACTCGGCGACCCAGCGGCCGCCGGGGCCGACCTCGACCACGACCTCCGGGTCCTCGGCGGCGGGCTGCACCAGCGCCTCGGACAGGTCACGCAGCTCGATCTCCGGCGGCGCCGACGGCTCGTCCAGGATCTTGATCTCGGCGACCCGGTCGAGCCGGAAGGTGCGGCGCGCCTCCGAGCGGCGGCACCAGGCCTCCACGTACGTGTGCCCGACGCTGACCAGGCGGATGGGGTCGATCTCGCGCTCGGTGACCTCGTCGCGCGCGGGCGAGTAGTAGCGGATCCACAGGCGGCGGCGCTCGGCGATCGCCCGGTCGACGTCCGCGAAGACGCCGCCCTCGGACTCGAAGGTCACCGACAGGCGCGAGCTGGCACCGGCCGCCTCGCCGGCCGCGGCCTCCACCTTGGCCGTCGCCCGCAGCAGGGCCTGCCGGTCGCTCTCGCGCAGCCCCGGCAGGGTGGACACGGCCCGGGCGGCGACGAGCAGCGCGGTGGCCTCGTCGGCGGCGAGTCTGAGCGGCTCGGCGGCCTCCGCCGCGAGCGCGGCCGGGTTGTGCCACCAGATGCGCTCGCCGTCGGTGTCGATGTCGAGGAGGTCGCCCCCGCGGAAACTCGTGCCGCACATGGGCAGCACGTCGAGGTCGGAGACCAGCTCGTCCTCGGTGATGCCGAAGGCGCGCGCGACGTCCTCGACCCGGGCCCCGGGGCGTTCCCTGAGATACGTCACCAGGGAGAGCATCCGCCGGGTCTGGTCGATGGCGTTCACGGGCCTGACCGGTTTGCCTGCCACTGTCTTCCCGCTCCCCCTCAGCCCTTGGCCACGGCCCGTAGCCGGTCCACCACGTCGGCCCGCAGCTCGGCGGGCTCCAGGACGACCACGTCCGGCCCGAACTCCACCAGCCAGGCGTCCAGCCCATGGCCGTACGGAATCTCCAACTCGTCCCAGCCGTCGCCGAGTTCCCGCACGGAGGTGGCCTTCGCCCGAAGGGGGTACCCCGCGTCCGAGCGCAGCCGGATCCGCGCCGAGCGGTCGGCGATCTCCCCGGCCCAGCCGGCGACGGTCTCACGGACGGTGACGACGTCCGGGACGTCAGCGGTGTAGCGGCCGCCGCGCGAGCGGACCTTGCCGGTGATCCGGGACAGCCGGAAGACCCGCTCGGCGCCCCGGTCGCGGTCCCAGCCCGCCAGGTACCAGTGACCCCGCCAGCACTCCAGCGCCCACGGCTCCACGTGCCGCTGCTCGGGGTGCGCTGCGGTGGCCTTGCGGTAGTCGAAGACGACGGGCCTGCGGTCCCGGCAGGCCAGCATCAGCGGCTCGAAGGCCGCCTCGTGCACGGGGATCCGGGGCTCCAGCGCGCCGTGCGACCCGTACGGGTCGACGTCCTCCGGGAGCCCGGCCGCGCGCAGCTTCTGCAGGGCGCCGCTGGCCGCGCCGGCGAGCCGGGCCTGCTGCCACACCTTGGCGGCGAGCCCCAGCGCGGCGGCCTCCTCGGCGTCCAGGGTGATGGGCGGCAGGCGGTTGCTGTCACGGCGGGCCAGGTAGCCGATCTCGCCGTCGAGGCTCTCGACCGTCTCGATGACCAGTCCGAGCTCGCGCAGGTCGTCCTTGTCGCGCTCGAACATGCGGTTGAAGGAGTCGTCGTTGCCGCTCGGGCCGTTGCCCGGCCCGAAGGCCTCGACGTAGGCCTCGATGGAGTCGCGCAGCTCGCGCTTGCTGAGCGGCCGCCGCGTCCCGAGCAGACACAGCGCCAGGTTCATCAGCCGCTCGGCCTTGGCAATGGCCATCGACGCGCTTCGCCTCCCTATGGTGCTTACGAGCGATGACCGTACCGCCACAGGGTGGTACGGCAAAAGCCGAGGGCCCATGCCGAGCAGGCATGGGCCCCATGTGATCGAGTCTGTCCGAAGCTTGCTCAGACCCCGAGCAGGTCGACCACGAAGATCAGCGTCTCGCCCGGCTTGATCAGAGGGGACGGGCTCTGGTTGCCGTAGGCGAGGTGGGCGGGGATGGTCAGCTGGCGGCGGCCGCCGACCTTCATGCCCTGCACGCCCTGGTCCCAGCCCTTGATGACCCGGCCGCCGCCCAGCGGGAAGCGGAAGGGGGTGCCGCGGTTCCAGCTGGCGTCGAACTCCTCGCCGGTGCTGAAGGAGACACCCACGTAGTGCACGGTGACGGTCTGGCCGGCCTGCGCGACCGGGCCGTCGCCCTCCCAGATATCCTTGATCTCGAGGTCCGCCGGGGGCTCGCCGCCCGGGAAGTCGATCTCGGGCTTGTCGATGCTCACGTCTTAGGCTCCTGCTTGTCTGCGAAAAGGCGAACACGCACAGTCTTACATCCCCCGCACGTCACAGCTTCGCGAGGATGTCCACCGAGAAGACCAGCGTGGAGTCCTTCTTGATGCCGCTGCCCTGCGGCGGGTTGTCGCCGTAGCCCAGCTCCGGCGGAATGACGATGAGGACGCGGCTGCCGACCTTCTTGCCGGTCAGGCCCTGCGCCCAGCCCTTGACGACCTGCTGGAGCGAGAACGACACCAGCTGCTTGTTGGCGTACGACGAGTCGAACTCCTTGCCGCCGTCCCACAGCACGCCCTTGTACTGCACGAGCACGCTGTTGCCGGCGGCGACCTCCTCGCCGTCGCCCTCGAGGACGTACTCGGCCACGAGCTTCTTCGGAGCGGCCGCCTTGGGCACCTCGATGGAGGGGGCCTTGCCGTCGGTGTTGGTGCCGACCTTCGGGAGGTCCGCGTTGTCCTGCGGGACCTCCTTGCCCTTCGCGGAGCTGGTGGCGTTGAACGTGTCCTGCACGTCCACGACGAAGACCAGGGTGTCGGTGCCCTTGATGCCCGCCTGCGGGTTGCCCTGCGAGCCGTAGCCCCAGGTGGGCGGGACGGCCATCTCGATGCGGCTGCCGGCCTTCTTGCCGGCCAGCGCGTACCGCCAGCCGTCGATGATCTGGCCCTGGGTGAGCTGGATGGCCAGGCGGGCCTTGCGGTCGTAGGAGTTGTCGAAGACCTTGGCGGTGTTCCAGACCTGGCCCAGGTAGTGCGCGACCACGAAGTCGTTCTCCGCGACGGTCTTGCCGCTGCCCGCGATCAGGGTCTTCACCGCGAGCTGCTTCGACGGCTCTCCGCTGCCCTTGGCGACCGTCGGCTTCTCGTCGAACTTGGTGCCCGCGGTGACCGCCGGCAGCGGACCGTCGACGATCTTCGGCGGCGGGGCCGCGGACGGACCCGACGGCGAGGGCGACGGGCTGTCGCTGGCCTTGCTCGAGTCGGACTTGTCGTCACCGCATGCGGCGAGCGTGGCCAGTCCCGCGGGGACGGAGATGAGTAGTGAGCGTCGGCGCACTGTGGGGGCCTCGTAATCGGTCGATCTCGTTGATGGCGTGCGCGCAACTCTACGGCGTGAGAAGGGCGCCGCACTTGTAACGTACGGCGCCCGTGTGGCGTTCCGGCGATTTTCCGGCCGGCGCAATTCCTCACATTCCGGCGATCAGCTTCTCCACCCGGTCGTCCACGGAACGGAACGGGTCCTTGCACAACACGGTGCGCTGGGCCTGGTCGTTGAGCTTGAGGTGGACCCAGTCGACCGTGAAGTCACGGCGCTGCTCCTGGGCGCGCCGGATGAAGTCGCCGCGCAGCCGGGCCCGAGTGGTCTGCGGCGGGACGGACTTGCCTTCGAAGATCTTCAAGTCGTTGCAGATGCGGGCTGCCTGGCCCTTCTTCTCCAGCAGGTAGTACAGGCCGCGCCGGCGGTGGATGTCGTGGTAGGCGAGGTCTATCTGCGCGACCCGCGGATGCGACATGGTCATGTTGTGCTTGGCCCGGTACCGCTCGAGGAGCTTGTACTTCATGACCCAGTCGATCTCGGTGCCGATGCGGTCGAGGTCCTCGGTCTCGATCGCGTCCAGCGTGCGGCCCCACAGCTCCAGGACCTGCTCGACGGTGCCGGTGCGGATGCCGCGGCGCTCGCAGAAGTCCAGGGCCTTCTCGTAGTACTCGCGCTGCACCTCCAGGGCGGAGGCCTCGCGTCCGCTGGCCAGGCGGACCTTGCGGCGGCCGGTGATGTCGTGGCTGACCTCGCGGATCGCCCGGATGGGGTTCTCCAGGGTGAGGTCGCGCATCACCGTGCCCGCCTCGATCATGCGGAGCACCAGGTCGGTGGCTCCGACCTTGAGCAGCATGGTCGTCTCGGACATGTTCGAGTCGCCCACGATCACGTGCAGGCGGCGGTAGCGCTCGGCGTCCGCGTGCGGTTCGTCGCGGGTGTTGATGATCGGCCGGGAGCGGGTCGTCGCCGAGGAGACGCCCTCCCAGATGTGCTCGGCCCGCTGGCTGACGCAGTACACGGCCCCGCGCGGCGTCTGCAGCACCTTGCCGGCACCGCACAGCAACTGCCGCGTGACCAGGAACGGAATCAGAATGTCCGCGAGCCGCGAGAACTCCCCGTGCCGCGCCACGAGATAGTTCTCGTGGCATCCGTAGGAGTTGCCCGCCGAGTCGGTGTTGTTCTTGAAGAGGTAGACGTCGCCCGCGATTCCCTCCTCGTGCAGGCGTCGTTCGGCGTCCACCAGGAGTCCTTCGAGAATGCGCTCGCCCGCTTTGTCGTGGGTGACCAGTTCGGTCACGTTGTCACATTCCGGTGTCGCGTATTCCGGATGCGATCCCACGTCGAGATAGAGGCGGGCGCCGTTTCGCAGAAAGACATTGCTGCTGCGGCCCCATGACACGACACGGCGGAAGAGGTACCGCGCCACCTCGTCAGGAGACAGGCGGCGCTGTCCCCTGAACGTGCACGTGACGCCGTACTCGTTCTCCAGCCCGAAAATGCGGCGGTCCATGAGGGAACATTACGCCCGATCCCCTGAACTGAAACGGGGTTCGACGGCACGGTTTGGATCATTTTCCGAACCCGCCGCAACGACGGCTCCCTGGCCGGGAGCTGCGAGTACCCGTCCTGTGGCGCTCAAAACCAGCAAGGACACGCCACCGGCGACACCGGGCACGGCGAAGCCCCACAGGCCCCCGCCCGCCTCGACGACGGGCCCCGCGACGCCCGTTCCGACCGAGTGGCCCACGGTGAACGTCGTCACCAGCCAGGAGAACGCCTCGGTGACCGTGCCGCGCGGGGCGTGCCGGTCGACCAGGACGAACGCGCAGGCGATGGCGGGCGCGAGGAAGACGCCGGCGAGCGCGGTCAGCGCCACCATGGGCACGGCGTCCGGCATGAGCATCAGCGGCAGGTAACACACCACCAGAAGGGCGACCAGCACCTGCAGTCGCCGCGCGGGCTCACCGGCCCACTGCCGGGCCCCGTAGACGGTGCCGCCGACCAGCGCGCCGAACCCCAGGGCGGCCATCAGCCAGCCGTACACCGCGTCACCGCCGTGCTCGTCCGCGTAGGGCACCGAGGCGACCGTGATGGAGCCGAGCGCCATCCCGATGAACAGGAACGCCGCCAGCAGGGCCAGCAGACCCGTCGAGCGCAGCGCGCCGAGCCAGTGCGCCTCGCGCGGCGCCGACCGCCACGCGCGCGAGGGCGGCGACACGACGACGGACAGCGCACCCAGGATCCCGACGACGTTCAGCACGAGCAGCGCGGCCTGGGCCGACCACAGGGACACGCACAGCGTCACCAGCAGCGGCCCGACGGTGAACATCACCTCCTGGGCCACGGCGTCCATGGCGTACGCCGTGTGCACCTGGTCCTCCCGCCGCAGCACGGAGGGCCACAGGGCCCGCAGCCCGCCCTCCAGGGGCGGCGTGAAGAGCCCTGCGGCCACGACGGCGGCGTACGCGAGGGGCAGCGACCCGATGCCGCAGTAGGCGAAGGCGGCCATCGCCAGGCCGGACAGGACCGCCGCGGGCAGCTGCACGCGCGGCTGCCCGCGCAGGTCCACGAGCCTGCCCAGGACCGGCTGCCCCACGGCGTTCGCGACGCCGTACACGGCCGCCAGCGCCCCGGCCAGGCTGTACGTACCGCCCTCGGCCCGGACGAACAGCACGATCGCGATGGCCGCCGTGGCGTTGGGCAGCCGGCCCACCAGTGTGCCGACGAGCAGTCGGGCGGCGTGTCGCGCCCGAAGGATCTCCAGGTATCCCGTGGCCATGTCCCCGCCCTAGGTTTTACGTATAACGTCGGTTCCCATACGTACCATGTCCGCTGTTCGCGAGTCCAGACGAAGGAGCGGCCCGACGGTGGCACGAGGCAGCACACGGCCCACGAGCCGGGACGTCGCCCAGGCCGCCGGCGTCTCGCAGGCGGCGGTCTCCCTGGTCCTCGGGGACAAGTGGCGCGGACGCGTCTCCGAGACGACGGCGGAGCGGGTCCGCGAGGCCGCACGCGACCTGGGCTACCGCCCGAACCTGGCCGCCCGGAACCTGCGCCTGGGCCGCACCCGCACGGTCCTGCTGGTGGTCCCGGCCCTCACCACCGAGTTCTTCGCGGGCGTCTACACGGGCGCGGCCCGGGTCGCCGCCGAGCACGGCTTCGGCGTGGTCCTCTACCCCTCCCCCGAGGGCATCGGCCCCGCCCGCGACCCCTTCGCCTCGGCGCAGGCGGCCCTGGACGGCGTCATCGCCTCGTCGATGGCCGCGGACGCGCTGACCGCGATCCGCGGCGAGGCGCTCCCCCTGGTCATGCTGGACAGCGACCCGGCGGGCAGCCTCGGCGCGGCGACGGTCAACCTGGACATCGCCGACGGCGTCCGCCAGGTCGCGGAGCATCTGCTGTCCCTGGGCCACCGCCGCTTCCTCCATCTGGCGGCGGACGTGCCGTCCTGGACGTTCGAGGTACGGGCCCGGGAGCTGGCGGCGCGCCTGGCCGAGGTTCCGGGCACATCCGTCCGCACAACCCGGGCCCCCATCTCCATCGAAGGCGCCCTGGCCGCCACGGAGGCCGCGCTCTCGGTGCCCGGGCCGCGCCCCACGGCGCTGGTCTGCGACGACGACAAGCTGGCCGCGGGGGCGTACAAGGCGGCCCGCCGCCTCGGCCTCCGCATCCCCGACGACGTGTCCGTCACGGGGTTGGACGACCTGGCTCTGGCCACGGCCATCGACCCCGAACTGACGACGGTCCGCCTGGACGCGGAGCTCTTCGGCGAACGGGGCATGCAGGCCCTCCTGGCGGTCCTGGAGGGCCGTTCACCCGAGGGCGGGGACATCCCGGTGCAGCTGCTGGTACGGGGCTCCACAGCACCGCCAGGCTGATTGCGCCCCCGCGTCGGTGCTGGGGCCGGGTGGGCCCGCAACCCGGCGGAGCGGGGTGCCTCCCCCAAGCTCTCGGCTTCGCTCGAGCAGGGGGGACCCCCATCGCCCACCCGTGCCGCCCCTAGCGGCACGACTGCCCGCAGCTCAGCCAGAGCGGGCCCGCAGCCGCCGGACGACGCAAGGGGACGTGTCGGGGGGGTGTCCGCCCGCAGCGGTTGGCGCGTCAACGCCGGCGAGTCGGTGTCTCACCCCATCGCGCCGTTCCGAGGACGGACACCCCCCGGCGCGGCCCCGACCCACCACCCGGCGAGAAGGCGCTACGCGCACCCCCACCACCCGGCGTACGCGAAACGCACGCGCCCCGGCCGAGAACAGCCGGGGGCGCGTGAAAAGAACGAACGGCGGGTCGCTACTCGGCGTCCTCGGATCCCTCCGAGTCCGACTCCGACTCCGACCCCTCCGGCTTCGCCCCGTCCTCCCCCAGGAGCCGGGACAGCTGCCGCCCACTGATCCGCTTGAACTTGCGCTTCTGCGGCCGCGTCCGGTCCAGCACCGCCACCTCCAGCCGCTCCGCGGGAATCTCCCGCTCGCTGCCGTTGGTATCCCGGGACAGCGCCTGCACCGCCAGCTTGAGCGCCTCGGCCAGCGTCATGCCGTCCTGGTGGCGCTGGTCCAGATAGCTGCTGATCTGCTCCGCGTTGCCTCCCACCGCGACCGAGCCGTGCTCGTCCACGATGGAGCCGTCGTGCGGCAGCCGGTAGATCTGGTCCCCCTCCGGGGTCTCACCGACCTCGGCGACGACCAGCTCCACCTCGTACGGCTTCTCCCCGACGCTGGAGAAGATCGTGCCCAGCGTCTGCGCGTACACGTTGGCCAGACCGCGAGCCGTCACGTCGCCACGGTCGTAGGTGTAACCCCGCAGGTCGGCGTAGCGAACGCCGCCGATCCGCAGGTTCTCGTACTCGTTGTACTTGCCGGCGGCCGCGAAGCCGATCCGGTCGTAGATCTCGCTGAACTTGTGCAGCGCACGGGACGGGTTCTCACCGACGAACACGATGCCGTCGGCGTACTGCAGCACGACCAGGCTGCGACCACGGGCGATGCCCTTGCGGGCGTACTCGGCCTTGTCGGCCATCGCCTGCTGGGGTGAGACATAGAACGGCGTCGACACCGGTTATCCGTCCCTCTCTTGAAGATTCCGTCGGTTCACTGGACCACCCTCACAAGAACGCCCGCCGCCTACAGCAGCGCGGCCCGCGGACCGTCCGGCTGCTGGAGACGCCGCTCCAGGACGGAGCGCGCGATCTCGGACGACTCGTCCTCGGAGAGCCGGCGGAAGCCGTCCTCGGTGATCACGGTGACGATGGGATAGATCCGGCGGGCGACATCGGGACCGCCGGTCGCCGAGTCGTCGTCTGCCGCGTCGTAGAGCGCCTGGACCACGAGCGTCGTGGCCTCGGCCTCGCTGAGGTCGTCCCGGAAGAGCTTCTTCATCGCGCCGCGCGCGAAGATCGACCCGGAGCCGGTGGCCGCGTAGCCCTGCTCCTCGGAGCGCCCGCCCGTGACGTCGTAGGAGAAGATCCGCCCCTTCTCCCGGTCCACGTCGTAGCCGGCGAAGAGCGGGACGACGGCCAGTCCCTGCATGGCCATGCCCAGGTTGGAGCGGATCATCGTGGAGAGCCGGTTGGCCTTGCCCTCCAGGGACAGCTGCGCGCCCTCGACCTTCTCGAAGTGCTCCAGCTCCAGCTGGAACAGCTTCACCATCTCCACGGCCAGACCCGCCGTACCGGCGATGCCCACCGCCGAGTACTCGTCGGCGGGGAAGACCTTCTCGATGTCCCGCTGCGCGATGACGTTGCCCATGGTGGCGCGGCGGTCACCGGCGAGGACGACACCGCCCGGGAAGGTCACGGCCACGATCGTCGTGCCGTGCGGGGCCTCGATGGCGCCCTGGACGGGCGGCAACTTCTTGTTGCCCGGCAGCAGTTCGGGCTGGTAGTCGGAGAGGAAGTCCATGAAGGAGGAAGAGCCTGGCGTCAGGAAGGCAGCTGGTAGACGCCCGGTGCTACGAGTGTTGGCTTCCACGCGATTCCTTCCACGTATGCGACAGCCCGCCCTGTGAACGTCGGGCCGATCCTTGGAACAACCCCGGTCCGGTTGCGGCCGGGGGCTCGGTATGCCACGGACCCTACCCGTCCTTTGGCGGTGATCCACATGCTCGGCGGATCAACTCCGCCGGAGCGACGCCGCTGTTGCCCGCCGCTGTCGCCCGCCCCTCGTCTGCGGCGGGCCACCGGGCCTTTCCGGCGCTCCGGACGCCACGGACGCCCGGAGCGCCGCACACGAGGGCATCACCTGTGGCTGCCCCGCGCGCAGCGCTCCGCGCTCCGCCCGTCCGTCACCCGTGCACTCCATTCACCTTCGGAATGAAGGCACCAGGGCCCTACTGGCCGCCCTTTTGAACGAAGGACCGCACGAAGTCCTCGGCGTTCTCCTCGAGGACGTCGTCGATCTCGTCCAGAACCGAGTCCACGTCGTCGCTCAGCTTCTCCTGACGCTCCTTGAGGTCCTCGGAAGCCTGCGCCTCTGCCGCCTGCTCCTCGACCTCCTCGGTGGACCGGGTGGCCTTCTGCTGTCCGCCGCCGGTGTCCTTGGTCGCCATATCCCTCACCCCGCTCGGTTCGCCCGACACAGTTGCTCGGTCAAGATCAGACCCTACTCGCCGGGTCTGACAATGGCCCCGCAGTTGCTCCAACGTACGGGGACCACCTCGATGATTCCCGGACCTGGGATTTTCCACCCTGTCCGGCGGGCCCCTCCCGAGTACCCGCGATGCGTGCTCACCCTCCGGACAACACCCTGACCAGGTCTTCCGCCGTGCGGCAGCGGTCCAGGAGCTCCTTGACGTGATTACGCGTTCCGCGAAGCGGTTCCAGGGTTGGAACGCGCTGCAGCGAGTCCCGGCCCGGCAGGTCGAAGATCACCGAGTCCCAGGAGGCCGCCGCGACGTCGTCCGCGTACTGCTCCAGGCAGCGGCCGCGGAAGTAGGCGCGGGTGTCCTCCGGGGGCGCCGTACGGGCCCGCTCGACGTCCGCCTCGTCCAGCAGCCGCTTCATGCGCCCGCGGGCCACGAGACGGTTGTACAGGCCCTTCTCGGGCCGCACGTCGGCGTACTGGAGGTCGACCAGGTGGAGCCGGGCCGCGTCCCAGTCCAGGTTGTCCCGCCGCCGGTAGCCCTCCATGAGCTCCCGCTTGGCGACCCAGTCCAGCTCGCCGGCCAGGCTCATCGGGTCGTGCTCCAGACGGGTGAGGGTGTCCTCCCAGCGGGACAGGACGTCCTTGGTCTGCGCGTCGGCGTCGGCGCCGAACCGCTCCTCCACGTACTTGCGCGCCAGCTCGTAGTACTCCATCTGCAACTGCACCGCCGTGAGCGTCCGGCCGCTGCGGAGCGTGACCAGGCGCTTCAGGGACGGGTCGTGCGAGACCTGGTGGAGGGTGCGGACCGGCTGGTCGACGGCGAGGTCCACGGCGATGAAGCCGTCCTCGATCATCGACAGGACCAGCGAGGTCGTGCCCAGCTTGAGGTACGTCGAGATCTCCGAGAGGTTCGCGTCGCCGATGATCACATGGAGGCGGCGGTACTTCTCGGCGTCCGCGTGCGGCTCGTCGCGGGTGTTGATGATGGGGCGCTTGAGCGTCGTCTCGAGGCCGACCTCGACCTCGAAGTAGTCGGCTCGCTGGCTGAGCTGGAAGCCGTGCTCGTGCCCGTCCTGGCCGATGCCGACGCGGCCCGCTCCGGCGAAGACCTGGCGGGAGACGAAGAACGGCGTCAGGTGGCGCACGATGTCCGAGAAGGGGGTCTCCCGCTTCATCAGGTAGTTCTCGTGCGTGCCGTAGGACGCGCCCTTGTTGTCGGTGTTGTTCTTGTACAGGTGGATCGGCTGGGCACCGGGGAGCTGCGCGGCCCGTTCCGCGGCCTCCGCCATGATCCGCTCGCCGGCCTTGTCCCAAAGGACGGCGTCCCGGGGGTTGGTCACCTCGGGAGCGCTGTACTCGGGGTGCGCGTGGTCGACGTAGAGCCGTGCACCGTTGGTGAGGATCACGTTGGCCAGGCCGATGTCCTCGTCGGTGAGCTGGCTGGCGTCGGCGGCCTCGCGGGCGAGGTCGAAGCCTCGGGCGTCCCGCAGCGGGTTCTCCTCCTCGAAGTCCCAGCGGGCCCGGCGGGCCCGGTGCATCGCCGCCGCGTAGGCGTTCACGATCTGGGACGAGGTGAGCATGGCATTGGCGTTGGGGTGGCCGGGGACGGAGATCCCGTACTCCGTCTCGATGCCCATTACTCGCCGTACGGTCATGCGGCCCTCCTTGCCCGGCGGCACCCTCGGTCGTGGGCGCCACTCAGATACCGCTGGCGCTCGGTTGCGTGTGCGGTGCCCGTCCCCGCACTGCGCGACTCGGCGGTACGCAAGAGCCTAGAACGCCTTTGCGCTGGTGGGGAGATCATTTGCGTCATTGCGTTGCTCCAGCCGTGGCCTGAAAAACAGTCGGCTGCGGGTACCCGCCGAGGGCACCCGCAGCCGCCCTGCCTTTTACAGGTACTGACCGGTGTTCGCCACCGTGTCGATGGAGCGTCCGGTGTCCGCACCCTGCTTTCCGGTGATGAGCGTACGGATGTACACGATCCGTTCGCCCTTCTTTCCGGAGATACGGGCCCAGTCGTCCGGGTTGGTGGTGTTCGGCAGGTCCTCGTTCTCCTTGAACTCGTCCACGCAGGCCTGGAGGAGGTGGGAGACGCGGAGGCCCTTCTGGTTCTTCTCGAGGAAGTCCTTGATCGCCATCTTCTTGGCCCGGCCCACGATGTTCTCGATCATGGCGCCGGAGTTGAAGTCCTTGAAGTAGAGGACTTCCTTGTCGCCGTTGGCGTAGGTGACCTCCAGGAAGCGGTTCTCCTCGGACTCGGCGTACATCTGTTCGACGGCCGTCTGGATCATGCTCTGGACCGTCGAGGCCTTGGAGCCGCTGTGCTCGGCGAGGTCGTCGCTGTGCAGCGGGAGGCGCTCGGTGAGGTACTTGCCGAAGATGTCCTTGGCCGCCTCGGCGTCCGGACGCTCGATCTTGATCTTCACGTCCAGCCGGCCGGGCCGCAGGATGGCCGGGTCGATCATGTCCTCGCGGTTGGAGGCGCCGATCACGACCACGTTCTGCAGGCCCTCCACACCGTCGATCTCGGCGAGCAGCTGCGGGACGATGGTGTTCTCCACGTCCGAGCTGACACCGGAGCCACGGGTGCGGAAGAGGGACTCCATCTCGTCGAAGAAGACGATGACGGGGGTGCCCTCGCTGGCCTTCTCACGGGCCCGCTGGAAGACGAGGCGGATCTGCCGCTCCGTCTCACCGACGTACTTGTTGAGCAGCTCGGGGCCCTTGATGTTGAGGAAGAAGCTCTTGCCGGCGGCCTGGCCGGTCACCTCGGCGACCTTCTTGGCCAGTGAATTGGCCACGGCCTTGGCGATCAGTGTCTTACCGCATCCAGGGGGTCCGTACAGCAGCACACCCTTGGGCGGCCGCAGTTCGTGCTCCTTGAACAGGTCCGGGTACAGGTACGGGAGCTCGACCGCGTCGCGGATGGCCTCGATCTGGCCGCCGAGACCGCCGATCTGCTCGTAGCCGATGTCGGGGACTTCTTCGAGGACGAGCTCCTCGACCTCGCTCTTGGGAACGATCTCGTAGACGTAGCCGGAACGGGGCTCGAGCAGCAGGGCGTCACCGGGGCGGATGTTCACGTCCAGCAGCGGCTCGGCGAGCCGTACCACCCGCTCCTCGTCGGTGTGCCCGAGCACCAGGGCCCGCTCGCCGTCCTCGAGGATCTCCTTGAGGGTGACGATGTCACCGACACGCTCGAACTCCATGGCCTCGACCACGTTGAGCGCTTCGTTGAGCATTACTTCCTGGCCGCGCCTGAGCTCCTCGAGCTCGACGCTTGGGCTGACGTTCACCCTGAGCTTGCGGCCGCCGGTGAAGATGTCGGCGGTGCCGTCCTCGTTCGCCGTCAGGAAGACGCCGAAGCCGGCCGGCGGCTGCGCGAGCCGGTCGACCTCCTCCTTGAGGGCCACGATCTGGTCACGGGCCTCACGGAGCGTGTTGGCGAGTCGCTCGTTCTGCGCGGACACGCCGGCCAGATTGGTCTGCAGCTCGACGATCCGCTCTTCGAGAATCCTCGTGTGTCGCGGAGAGTCGGCGAGCTTGCGTCGCAGGACGGCGATCTCCTGCTCAAGGTAGGCGATCTGCCCGGCCGGGTCGTCGGACCCGCGTCCCGGGCGGATGCCGCGGTTCATGTCGTCGTCGTGGGCTGCCACGGTCCTCACCTCCTCCAAGGGGAGCTGGACGCTTCCAGACCCTACCTGGGCGGGTGTCGATTGAAACCCCTAGATCACAAAGACGGTCGGGGTGTGTCCGATCTTCACCCTTGCGCTCTCCCTCACGCCAGGGGAATACCCAGCGAACCTGATTGGAACCCAGGCGGAGGTAGGGTCGAAGTGTTCAACACCCGTCAGAGCTGGCCGGATTCCCGATACGGCTCGGCGGAGAAACGGCAGGAGAGATGAGCGTGCAGCAGGAGGCCGGGGTCGACGGCGAGGCTCTGGAGGTCTGGATCGACCAGGACCTGTGTACCGGCGACGGCATCTGCGCCCAGTACGCGCCCGAGGTGTTCGAGCTGGACATCGACGGTCTGGCCTATGTGAAGAGCGCCGACGACGAGTTGCTCCAGGACAAGGGCGCGACAACGCCCGTACCGCTGCCGCTTCTCACGGACGTGATCGACTCCGCGAAGGAGTGTCCGGGCGAGTGCATCCACGTACGTCGGGTTTCGGACAGGGCAGAGGTCTACGGCCCGGACGCAGAGTGACTACTTCTCTACGTACTGTCACTACTGTCTGATATCTCACACGCGCTGGCGCACGCGCCTCACACGCTGCGGGCACCGGCCGGCGTCGAGCGGACGAACGCGCCGTTCTGCCAACGCCATTTCACGTCGCTCCGCACGTCGGGGCAGCAACGCGGCACGTCGGCCGACGAATAGCCGAGGAGCGTGGCCGTGACGGCCCCGTCGCGCACGGCGAAGTCCGCGACGGTGGTGCCGTCCTTGGGGTCGAGCAGCGTGGCCACCACGCGCGGCTTGCCGCCGTCGCCGTCCCGGGTGAGGACGTACACGCCGTCCGGCGGGGTGCCCATCGGGGAGTCGCAGTGGACCACCGCCACCGTCTCGGGTGCGCCGTCGCCGTCGAGATCGCCGGAGGCCTTCTTCTTCACCACGGCCTTCACCGGGCCGCACTCGACCGGGAAGTCCACCGCGGCCGGATCGGGCGCGGTCACGTTCGCCGGGGCGCTTCTGGTCTCGGGGGCGGCCGGCTGAGCGGCCGTCGCGGCGCCGGGCTGGAGGACCGAGGAGAGGGCCACCACGCCGGCCACGGCCGTGGCGGTGGCGAGCCAGTGGATGGGGCGGGTGTGGGTGTGGGCGAGCTCCGGGACGGCGGAAGGCTGCACTAGGAGTGTCTCCTGAGGGCTGTGCCGGTGGGGTGGCCAAGATGGTGCCACACGTCACACCGCGAGGGAACGGCGGGGTGTGCGCGTCCCGTGCCGGGGAAGTCAGAGGGGTTACGGTTCCTGCCGCTGTGTCAGCGAGCGGGGGCCGGCTCGGGCCGCCGGCGGCGGGCGAGGCGGCTGCCGATCGTCTCGGGGCAGGTCAACGGTGTCGCGCGCGGTTTCACCCGGGGTGGCAACGAGAAGGCGCCGTGGCGCAGTTCCGGTGTGGTGTCCGGGAACTGCGCCACGGCGCCGGTGCGTTGTGTGCGGTGACGGGCCGTCTCAGCGGGCGGTGCCGCCGTCGGCGTTGGGTCCTGCGTAGTCCTCGCCGTAGGCGCCCTTGGCGGGGCGGCGGCGGCGCATGGGCGGCTCGACGCCGTCGGCGAGGCGGCGGGCGGTGAGCAGGAAGCCGGTGTGGCCGATCATCCGGTGGTCCGGGCGGACGGCGAGGCCCTCGATGTGCCAGTTGCGGATCATCGTCTCCCAGGAGGTCGGCTCGTTGAAGCAGCCGATCTCGCGGATGGACTCGACGGTCCGGGCGAGCTGGGTGGTGGTGGCGACGTAGCAGCAGAGGATGCCGCCGGGGACGAGCGCCTTGGAGACGGCCTCCAGGCACTCCCAGGGGGCGAGCATGTCGAGGATGACGCGGTCGACGTCGGTGTCGGACAGGTTGTCCTGGAGGTCGCCGACGGTCAGCTGCCAGGCGGGGTGCGGGCCGCCGAAATAGCGCTCCACGTTCGCCTGGGCGATCTCGGCGAAGTCCGCGCGGCGCTCGTAGCTGTGCAGCATGCCCTGGTCGCCGATGGCGCGCAGCAGGAAGCTGCTGAGCGAGCCGGAGCCGACGCCGGCCTCCACGACGCGCGCGCCGGAAAAGATGTCGGCGAAGGCGAGGATCTGCCCCGCGTCCTTCGGGTAGACGACGGCTGCCCCGCGGGGCATGGACAGGACGTAGTCGGGGAGCAGGGGGCGCAGCGCGAGGTAGGCGACGTTCCCCGTGGTGCGGACAACGCTGCCCTCGGGAGCGCCGATCAGTTCGTCGTGGGGGAAGGAACCCTTGTGGGTGTGGAAGTTCTTCCCGGCCTCGAGCGTGAACGTGTAGTGGCGGCCCTTGGGGTCGGTCAGCTGTACCTGGTCCCCGACCTTGAAGGGCCCGCGCCTGCGGGCGGCACCGGTCGGTTCGGACATGTGACCAGCCTACCGGCACCGGAGAGGGCCGCCGACCACCACGACGGCCACCGGGACGGCGACTAGGACGGTCTGGCCATCGCCTTGACGAAGGCGCGCTCCACGTCGGCCGCCGACAGGACGCCGTAGATCTCGCCGGTCTCCTCCACGACCAGGTACTCGGTGGCCGGGGTGGCGCGCAGGGCGTCGAGGAGTTCCTCGCCCGACAGTTCCGCCGAGACGCGCATGCCCTCGGTCAGTTCCTGGGCGAGGCCGCTGACCGCGACCCAGGGGCGGCGGTGTTCCGGTACGCCGACGATGGCGGCCTCGCGGACGAGGGAGAGGGGTTTGCCGTCGGCGTCGACGACGACCAGGGCGCGGGCTCCGGCGGCGTTGGCCCGGCGCAGGGCCTCGGAGAGGGGGGTGTCGGTCTCGACGGGGACCGCGCGGCGGGTCAGTGTGCGGGCACGCAGTTCGGGGAGGTGCTCGCGCAGGCGGGCCATGCGCAGGCTGTTGCCGGCGCCGGTCCAGATGATCGCGGCGAGGATGGCGGCGAGCAGGGCGTCCAGGACGGTGTCCATGCCGACGTTGTCGACGGCCTCGGAGCCGAGGGCGCCGGACTGGGTGAGCAGGGGCAGGCCGATCAGGACGGAGACGGCGAGGGCGCGGCCGACCCAGGCGGCGGCGATGGTGCCGCTCATCGGCTTGCCGGTGATCTTCCAGACGACGGCGCGGAGCATGCGGCCGCCGTCCAGGGGCAGGCCGGGCAGGAGGTTGAACGCGGCCACGATGAGGTTGGAGATCATCAGGCCGGCGAGCAGGACGCCCGGGACGGTGCCGGGCTCCACGGTCTGCACGGCGCCGTAGAAGACGCCGGCCAGGACCAGGGAGAGCAGGGGGCCGACGAAGGCGAGCACGAACTCGCGGCCGGGGGTCTCGGCCTCCTTCTCGATCTCGGAGACGCCGCCGAAGAACTGGAGCTGGATGCGGCGGACCGGGAGCTTGAAGCGGAGGGCGGCGACCGTGTGGGCCAGTTCGTGGACGAGCACGGAGGCGTAGAAGGCCACGGCGAAGAAGAGCGAGACCAGGTAGCGGGAGGCGCCGAGCTCCGGCAGCACGCGCTCCAGCTGGCCGCCGAACACCCAGGTGATCAGCGCGGCGACCAGGAACCAGCTGGGCGCGACGTACACGGGCACCCCGAAGGGCCGCCCCATGAGCAGCCCGCCCCGGGGCTCGGGCCGCTGGGGTGCGGGGCCCTTGCCGTCGGCGGAGTGCGCGAGGGGGCGGGGGCCGGGGGCGGGACTGGGGTGCGCATCACCGGCGTAGGTGCGGTCCGGGTGCGCGTCACCACCGGAGGTCGCGTCACCACCGGAGTGCGCGTCGCCCTTCCGGTGGACAGATGCCGGGGAGGAGCCGTCGGCGGCGGGGCCGGTGGGTCCAGCGCTGTCGGGGGTGCGGCTCCCGTCGGCCTCGTTGGGGGCCGGGGCCGTGGACGGGTCACCGGCGGCAGAGCCCGTGCTCCCACCGCCCTCAGGCGTGCCGCTCCCGTCGGCCCGGGGCGCTGTGTGCGGGTCGTGCGGAGTGGCCTGGTCCGGGGAGAGCGGCCCGGCGGCGTCCTTGTGTGCCGCCGCGTCGGGCTCGGGTTCGCCCGGGGTGGTCGGAGCGGTCGCCGGAGTGCCCGTCGGCGGGGCGTCGTCCTGCTGCTCGGGGGCGAAGCGCCGTTCCTCCGTGGGGCGTTCGTCGGCGGGGGTCGGGTCGGTGGCCCGGGCCGGAGGCCCCGCGTGGCGCTCGGCCGACTCGTCGTTGCCGGACCGCGGCTGCCCGCGCCCGCCGCTCTCGTCCACCGGTGTCCCCTCGATCGAAGCGTCTCCCGCGCCTGCCGGACGGGAGGGTCTCGAGTCGATGGTATGCGTCCGCCGAGGTGCGTTCCGCCCCGGCACCCCTGTGTTCCCCGTACGTCGACCTCCTCTCCCGGCCGTCCCCACGGAACGCGCCTGGGTCACTGTCAGTGGCGGGCCGTATGGTCTGGGGCATGGAGACGAGCACCGAGGGCGCGGCGCAGCCCGAGAGCAGCCCTGCCGCGGCGGTGGATCCGCCGGTCACGGCGGGGCCCGAGGCGACGACAGGGGACCCGGCCGCCCGGGCAGTGGCGGAGGCGGCGGCGGAGACGGCCGCCGTGAGCGACCTCGTGACCGGGACCCGTGCCATACCGCCCGCCTCGCTGTCCCCCTCGCGTGCCAGTGACTTCATGCAGTGCCCGCTGCTCTACCGCTTCCGGGTCATCGACCGGCTCCCGGAGAAGCCGAGCGAGGCGGCGACCAGGGGCACGCTGGTGCACGCGGTGCTGGAGCGCCTCTTCGACGCCCCGGCCGCCGAGCGCACGGCGCCCCGGGCCAAGTCGCTGATCCCGGGCCAGTGGGACCGGCTGCGCGAGACGCGGCCGGAGGTCGTGGAGCTGTTCGCCGACGACCCCGAGGGCGAGCGGCTGGCGCGCTGGCTGGGCGAGGCGGAGCGGCTCGTCGAGCGCTGGTTCACCCTGGAGGACCCCAGCCGTCTGGAGCCGGCCGAGCGGGAGCTGTTCGTCGAGGCCGAGCTGGAGTCCGGGCTGCGGCTGCGCGGGATCATCGACCGGGTCGACGTGGCTCCCACGGGCGAGGTCCGGATCGTCGACTACAAGACGGGGAAGGCGCCCCGGCCGGAGTACTCCGAGGGCGCCCTGTTCCAGATGAAGTTCTACGCCCTGGTCGTCTGGCGGCTGAAGAACGTGGTGCCGCGCCGGCTCCAGCTGGTCTACCTCGGCAGCGGTGAGGTGCTGACGTACGACCCGGTCCTCGCCGACCTGGAGCGGGTGGAGCGCAAGCTGCTGGCGCTGTGGGAGGCGATCCGGCTGGCGACCGAGACGGGCGACTGGCGGCCGCGCCCCACGAAGCTGTGCGGCTGGTGCGACCACCAGGCCCACTGCCCGGAGTTCGGCGGCACTCCCCCGCCGTATCCGCTGCCGCTGAAGGCGACCGACCGGTAGGGCGGCTGAGTCCGGCGGGCCCGCGCAGGGCAGAATGGGGCCGGACTAGCGAAGGAGACTTACGTGGCCATCCGCGTCCTACTGGTCGACGACCAGCCGCTGCTCCGTACCGGCTTCCGGATGATCCTGGAAGCCGAGCAGGACCTCGCGGTCGTCGGCGAGGCCGGAGACGGCCTCCAGGCGCTCGACCAGGTGCGGGCCCTGCAGCCCGACGTGGTCCTGATGGACATCCGCATGCCGCGGATGGACGGTGTGGAGGCGACCCGGCAGATCACCGGCCCCGGGCGGGACGGCCCGGCGAAGGTGCTGGTGCTGACCACCTTCGACCTCGACGAGTACGTGGTGGAGGCGCTGCGGGCGGGTGCCAGCGGCTTCCTGCTGAAGGACGCCCCGGCCAACGAGCTGGTGCAGGCGATCCGGGTCGTGGCCGCGGGCGAGGCGATGCTCGCGCCGAGCATCACGCGCCGGCTGCTCGACAAGTACGCCACGCATCTGCCCTCGGGTGACGAGCCGGTGCCGGACACGCTGCACACGCTCACCGACCGCGAGGTCGAGGTGCTGAAGCTGGTGGCGCGCGGCCTGTCCAACGCCGAGATCGCCGCCGACCTGTTCGTCAGCGAGACCACCGTCAAGACGCACGTCGGGCACGTGCTCACCAAGCTGGGCCTGCGCGACCGTGTGCAGGCGGCGGTGTACGCCTACGAGAGCGGGCTGGTGCGTCCCGGCGCGCAGTGAGCAACCCCCGTCCGTGAAGCAGGCCGCGTACGTGAAGCAGGCCCCCTACGTGTGAAGAGGCCGCTCCCTGCCGACAGCCGAGGTGCTGCACACCACCGGCGACCACGTCCTCACCCTCACCCTCAACCGGCCCGAGGCCCTCAACGCCCTCACCCCCGGCCAACGC